>JAQUOK010000088.1 GCA_028717165.1 Victivallaceae bacterium
TTTGTCGCTGGAATTGTATAAGCGTGCAATGCCGGAGTATTTAAACCGCTGGGCGGAGATGTTCGAATGCTGGAAAAAACAGCTTTCATTGCAGGCGGAAGTAGTTTATTCCGGATTGTGTTATTCCGCTGCGGAAGTTGCGGCGGCGGTAAAACGGTTTCCCGACCTGAAGCCGGACGCGGTGGTGCTCTCGCCGCTGTCCTATACGCCGAGCCTGATGACTGTTCCTGAACTCCGGAATTGCGGAATTCCGCTCGTGATCTGGAGCACCCAGTTCGCGGACCGGATCGCGGCGGATTACACGCCTGACGACCTGTGCATGAACCATACCGTGCAGGGAACTCAGGATATTACCAATGTACTGTTTCGCCGCGGCATGGATTTTGCCGTGGTGACCGGGCATTATCTTGACGCGCTTTGCAATGCGCGTCTGGCAGACTGCCTGGTTGCGGCGCGCGCCGCCCGCCTGGCGCGACGGCTCCGCACTCTTTCCCTGGGCGGAATGTTTACGGGTATGGGAGATTTCGAATTCGATCCCGATCTGGTCTCGGAAAGATGGGGGCCGAAATTTATCACGGCGGAAATTGACGAGTATCTGGCCGTGCTCGCCGCAGTCAATGACGATGAGGCGGAAAAATTACTTGAACATGATCTGGAATTTTTTGAAGTTCCTCCCGAACTGGACCGTAAAACCCATCTGGATTCATTGCGGCGTCTTCTGGCTTTGCGAAGCCTGCTCGGTAAATATCATGCCGATGCTTTTACTACGAATTTCGTTGCGCTGATGAACGATTCCCGTTGCGGCGCACTGCCGTTTTTCGGGATCAATTGCCTGATGGCCGAGGGGATGGGCTATGCCGGCGAAGGCGACGCGCTGCGGGCAGCGCTGATGGCGCAGTTGCGCCAGTTGGCCGGCCGCGCCAACTTCACTGAAATCTACACGGTGGATTTCAAGCGTAATACCATGCTGATGTCCCACATGCAGGAATGCAATCCGGCCTTTGCCCGGCGTGACCGCAAGATCAAGTTGCGGCGCCAGGAATTCTGGGCGACCGGAGTTCCGCCGTACTGCGGCATGTATTTTACGCTGGAACCGGGTGAAACTACGCTGGTCACCATAACCTGCGATCAGGAAGGACGTTTCCGGTATATTGCTTTTAAAGGGACAATTCCTGACGCCGGACTTTTCCCGAATTACGACCGTCCCTACTGGCTGCTGCAAAGTGAGACCGACGTATCGGAACTGCTTGACCGTTACAGTCTGGCCGGAGGAACGCATCACCTGATTGCGCTGCCGGGAAATCAACTGGAACGGCTTCGCCGGCTGGCTTACTGGCAGAAATTTGACTTCTTTGATATGACATTAAAGGATAAAAGATGAACGAATTAAGTAAATGGCGGGAAAATTATTTTGCGATCCGGAATCAGCTGCCTTGGCTGGACGCCTGGCGCCCGCCGGATGCAGCCGCGGTTTTTCCCGGCGCGGCAGGCTCAAAAATCCCGGCGGTACCGATTGTGCCGTTGTTGCCGGAAAAGGATATTACGGCCGGAGCGCTTGCGTACTACCGGCCTGAAGCGATGACCTTGAACGCCGCCGCGGCTTTGGCGGAGCGCCGCTGCCCGTTGATCGTCAAGGCGACTGATGCGGAATTCGACCAGCTCGATCGTCTGGCGGCGGAATATCCCGAACTTGACCTGATCATCGCTTCGGGCGACCGTAAAATTCTCTATTATTTTACGGAACTGACCGCGCTGCTCAAAAAACATCCGCGTTTATTCCTGGCGACGGCCAATTTATGCAATATGCTGGCCCCGGAACGCTTAGAGCGCGAAAAGCTTTCCGGCAAACTTCTTTACGGCAGTTTCATGCCGTTTTTTGCCGAAGACGTCGCCATGGCGCCGCTGATCATGAGTGATTTAGATTGGCGGACTAAATGTGCTGTTGCGGGTAATAACCTCAGGAAGCTTTCAGGTATTAAACCGCTTATGCCGCCGGAAATAAAATACCGGCAAATAAAGCCTTTCGTTATTGACGCCCACGCCCATACGATCCATACTCAGGATTTACTCCGTATGGAAGTCCCGGATTGGGATTTTCAGTGGCCGCAGTGGCGCGATTTCCTGGATTCGGCCGGCATTCAGAAAATTTATATTACGCCTAACGAGGCGACAGTTCTCCGGGAACCGGCAAAAGCTTCCGCGCTTGACTTGTGCCGCGCTTCGCAAGGCCGGATGCGCTTTTTTGAAGTATTCAACCCGAATACGGTTGAACAGAGCCTTAAATACCTTGAAGCGGCGCTGCCGCTGCCGGAATGCGTCGGGATCAAAATTCATCCGGCGGTACATCAGGTTTACGCTTCGGACCGGCGCTATGCTTACGCTTTTGCCGCCGCCGAAAAATTCGGAAAACCGCTGATGACCCACAGTTGGGAAATATCCAGTTACAATCCGGCCCAGAAATTTTCCTGCCCCGGACTGTTCGAAGAACACATAAAAGCGTTTCCCAAGGTCAAATTCATTCTCGGCCATGCCGGCGGCCGGATCGGCAGCTTTTCCGAGGTGGTAGATTTGTGCGGAAAATATCCGAACGTGCATGTCGATATTTCCGGGGATTATTTTCACAACGGCATGATCGGGAATCTGGTCGCGGCGATCGGCGCGGAACGTGTTCTTTTCGCCAGTGACGCGGACTGGATCGACCCGCGCTGTATCGAGGGGATGGTGCTGGGAGCCTCGCTGTCGGAAGCTGAACTTCTGACGATCTTTAAAACTAACGCGGAACGTATCTACAAGTAGAATTATGGAAAGTCATCATATCGCGATCGATCTTGGAGCCGGCAGCGGCCGGATCATTGCCGGAACCCGGCAGGGAAACGAAATCCGTTTGACCGAAACCGCCCGCTTCACTACTGAACTGGAACAGCGTAACGGCTTTACCTGCTGGAATTACGCCGGATTGTTGGAAAAACTGATTGACGGGCTGCGCATCACCTGTGATAAACTGGGAAAAGTCCCGGAATCGATCAGCTGCGATTCCTGGGCGCAGGATTTCGGGCTTCTGGATTCAGGCGGAGCGCTTCTCAGTCTTCCGGTATATTACCGTGACCGGCGCACTGCCGGGATACCGCAGCATATTGCGGCAATAGTTCCGGAAAAAGAACTGCGGCAGCGGATCGGCCGGAGCGCGGTAAGCGACATTTCCACCCTGGCGCAATTGAAGTTCATGGCCGAATACCGGCGCGAACAGCTTGAGCAGGCCGCGGCCCTGCTCCACATGGCCGACCTGATCCATTATGAGCTTTGCGGCCGCGCCGTTTCGAACTGGGCGCTGGCTTCGGCGTCGCAGTTGATGAATGTTCAGACTGGAAGTTGGGACTGCGGACTGCTTGATAAACTGGATATCCCGCACGGGTTTCTCGGTAAAATCGCCTCCGGCAAGCTTGTCGGATACGTAAATGATCCGCGTTTTTCCCGGAAATTACAGGGAGTTCCGGTAATTTCCGGTATCGGCCATGATACTGCCGCCGCGTTCCGGGCGGTTGATCCCGGTCCGGAGACCTTTTTTCTTTCACTGGGTACCTGGGCGATGCTGGGAATAAGGGTCAATTCTTTTGAACAGCTTCCGGATGAAGCAATTGTAATGGGCGTTTATCCCGGCGTATGGACGGCCTTTTACGGACTTCCCGGCATGTGGATCCAACAGCAATGCGTGCAGGAATGGGAAAAAGCCGGAACCTTTCCCGGCTATGCCGCCTTTGACGCCGCGGTGGAGGCTTCGGCCTGCAACGGAATATTCGACCCGCTCTCGCCGGAACTTTTCAATCCGGCCGACATGCCCGGCATTATCCGGGAACTCTGCGCCGGGAACGGTTCCGGAGTTCCGGTTTCCATCGGGGATTACGGCAAAGTGATAAACCGCAGTCTGGCGGAATGTTACGGCAAGGCGGCGGCGCGTCATAACCGGAAAATCACCAATTTGACGGTGACCGGCGGCGGCCTGAACAACACCCCGCTGCTCCGGGAACTGAAGACAAGGTTTTCGCTTCAGATCGGGCCCGGTGAAGGTACGGCGCTGGGTAATATCAAAGCGCAGATCGCCGCTCTTTCCTGAAATTTTTATTCGGCCGGGATCACCTGATAAGGAACTTCACTGAATAAGTCATTGACAGTATCGGTGACGACATAATCAATTTCCTCAGGAGAAAGGATCCGATGACAGCAGCTTTTGCCGAGTTTGGTATGATCGCACATCAGGATCCGTTCTTCCGCACAGCCGACCATGGCGTGACTGATGGCGGCGGAATCAATATCCTGGGAAAAAGCTCCGGCTTGAGGGAGCAGGCTGTCACAGCCCAGAAAAGCCGCATCGGCATGGAAATTGGCGAACGCCGCACTGGAGAGCGGACCGCAGAAATCCAGATTGCCGACCCGGAAACGGCCGCCGACCAGATGTATTTCAATGTCCTTGACGCCGCCGAGCGTTTCTATAACCGCCAGGGCGGAAGTGATTATCCGCAACGGAGCTTTTTCCTTCAGTTTCAGTTGTGAAGCAAAATGCCAGCAAGTTGTTCCGCTGTCGATAACAATAGTCATGCCGGGTTTGACCAGTTTGGCCGCCGCCGCGGCAATAGCAATTTTCTGGTTGTGCTGGAACATGCTGCGCTGTTCGAAAGTACGTAAAACCAACGACTGCCGGATTGCGCAACGTGCTCCCCCGAAAGTTCGGACCAGCAGGCCGTCTTTCTCCATTGTCAGCAAATCGCGGCGTATCGTGGCTTCCGAAGCGCCGGTCAGTTTCACCAATTCCGGTACGCTTACTTCCGGCACATCCTGAAGATAGTTCAATATTTTCGTTTGTCTCAGCAGCGACGCCTGTCCCATTGTCTATTCCCCAATATTAATTTATACCGGCACTCCCGGTTACGTGATTTTGCTTATTTTAATCAAAATTTGCTGTACGTCTGTATAATTGCTTATCCCTTGCAGTTTACACTACATCGCCATCAGAATTTTGTCAAGTTCTCTACGTTTTTTAAGGAATACAAACGCAGCAATATAAAAACCAGACGCCAGTCTCGTAACCCGGTATGCGGGGAGGACAAAACCACTTTTTGAAAAAAGTGTTTTTTTCTTCCCCGCACCCCAACTTTTTCTACAAAAACTTTTCAGATAAATAGCTTAAAAAGGTTTGAAAGTCAGGAAATGGAGTCCGGGGGGAAAACTTTGAAATCTTTCCTCAAAAGATTTCGGGGTTGTTCCCCGGTACTTATGAGACTCCCGTCAAACCACGCTCTTTTTGATTATTTTAATCATTTTTTTGGCGAAAAAAAATTTTTTGCTTGACAAAATCATATAAAGATATTATACTATTGTTACTGAACGATTACAAGAAACGCTTGGTTGAGTTTGGAGCAAGCCGACAGCATGAAACCGATTGATAATAGTAAAGAACAACATTATAATGAACAGGAGGTGTTAAAATGTTAAGCTCAAATTTAAATTTGTTTAAGAAAACAATGATTTTTACACTCATCGAACTCCTCATCGTGATCGCTATCATAGCGATACTCGCCTCAATGCTGCTGCCGGCACTCAATAAAGCACGGGATAAAGCTACCGCAATAAACTGCATCAATGGCCTTAAACAATTTGGTACGATGTTTGAGTTTTACGCAAACGATCACGACAGTTGGGCAATTACAACTGGAAACAGAGGGGCTTTGAGAGATTTATATGATAATAATTACATGCTTGATGCCAATTCGAAAGTAATTAATGGCACTCGAGTCTACTCCTCATTTTTCACTTGTCCAAAAATCGCGCAGCAAATACAGTGTGAAGGGCAACCATATATTACGCAAGGCAACTCATACGGCATAAAGGTAGATACCATGCCAGCCGATAACGCTTATGGCATAGACGCAAATAAAAGCTATGTTGGGGCATATTTCAAAAAAAACAAGGTTAAAAAATCATCTTTATTTATTTATCTTGCCGACTCCGTCAGAGTGTCGCGTATGGAACCGACGTCAGAATTCTATCTGCAAATGTCCAGTGACAAAATATTGGCCGGACGTCATTCAGGTCGTGCCAATTGTTATTTTCTTGACGGGCATGCCGCATCGGTCGGGAATAATGAAATCGCTCAATATGGCGCCTGCTTTTTTTATGTTTACAAATGACAATTTACAACATTTTGTATCCGGGAAAAGTAAAAGCTGTAAAAATTCAGTGTCATAAAGTTAAGCAGGCGAACCAAAGAAAACAGCAGGTAGTAAATGTCAAAAATAACTCTTGCCGCCGTTGGAGACATCTCATTAGCCCGTCAGGTAGAAAAAACAATTAATGAACATGACATATCATATATGTTCGAAAAAGTGAAACCTGACTTAAATAATGCTGATATTCTTTTTGGCAATATGGAATCGGTACTGATTTCTGAAAACTTCCCGCTAAAAAAAACCAGCGGAAATCCCCTTTACAGCCACGCTTCCGCCGCGGAAATTTTACGTCCGATAAACTTCGATATACTTCATTGCGCATCTAACCATGTCCTCGACTGCGGCTGGAGAGGCCTGCTGAATACGTATGAGCATATTAAAGCGATTGGCTCTCAGCCTTTAGGTACGGGCCATTCCCAAGCTGAAGCAAGGACTTTGAAGATCGTTGAAAAAAATGGTCTGAAACTGGGTTTTCTGGGATATCTGCAATCCGGCGACTGGACTTTAGAAGGCGGTGGCGGCCGAATTGCCTACCTTAATTTGGACAATGTAATAGCCGATATAGAAAAATACCGCGATACGGTGGATATACTGGTCATAAGTATTCACGGCGGTATTGAATTTCAAGCTGCTCCCGGTCTTCGGCGTTTGAAATTATGCAGGAAAATCGCCGAAGCCGGCGCGGATCTGATACTGTGCCATCATCCTCATGTCCCGCAAGGTGTGGAAAAATGGGCAGACTGCCTGATTCATTATAGCCTGGGGAATTTTATTTTCGATCTTAACCGTTATCAAATCAGAAATTCTCCCAATGTGGTGAAAAGCCATATCTTTTATGTTGATATCAAAAACGGGAAAATAACCGGATGGCGCCGTAAATATCTTAAAATCGATTTACAAGACGGCCGTCCATATCCTCTCACAGATGAAGAATGCCGGGAAGAAAATAAATATTACTGTTCTCTTGATGAAATACTGACTAATTGGCGCCGGCTTAGACAAATGTGGCATGAAAATTGTCTGAAGCGTCTTTCGGCAATTATGGATGGCATTAAAAATGACTCCTGTTCATCGCCCGGCCTGTTCCTTAAAAAATACGGGAAAATACTCTTTAGCGACATGAGCCATGAATATCTGGATGGACTTTATGAAATAGCATATGATGAATACCAAAAAAACGCGTATAATGATTTTGAGTTCAAAAGACCGTATGCTCCTTACGAGCTGGACAAGCAAAATTAATTTAAAAACAACAGGAGGTTGCGGCTCTCGTTGCCCGTAAAGCCTGAATGTTTTAAGTGAACGCGGAATCTTTATAACACAACTAAAACAGGAGTTTAAATGTCAATTCAAGCGAAATCAATGGAAATATATAAAAATCCGCCGACAGAATTCCATCCCGTACCGTGGTGGGCCTGGACAGGAAAAATGGAAAAAGCGGAGATGAAACGTCAACTCGGTTTAATGTGCGAACAGGGTATCTATGAATTTTATATATTTCCTCTTTATGGTCTCGAATATCCTGTTTTTCTTCAAGACAGTTGGTGGGAATATATCACCTTTACCATTGAAGAATGTGAAAAGCGCGATATGAAGGTTTGGATATACGACGATTTGAACTGGCCCAGCGGCAGCGCCGGCGGCTGGGCAGTCAAGGAACATCCGGAATACAGAATGTGGATGTTGCAATGCCGGAAAATTCCTCTGGCAAAGGGCGAAAATTATTATAATGAACCATCCGAAGAAATAGTGCTCAGTGAGTTCAGGGATGAAACCGGGGGAATTTTCAATATCCGGCAAAAAGAAAATTACGAATGGCAAAATCCAACCGGCAAAAACGGAACGCTGGTGCTGATTGTTAAAATCCCCCATGAAATTACCCTGCTTAATTGTAACGGCACGCCATCGAGCTGGGGACAAAGAGGGGCTCTGGATCTGCTTAACGCTGATGCCGTGAAAACTTGGATGAGTTACATTCACGAGAAATATTGGAAAAATTTCAAAAAATATTTCGGCAAAACCTTAAAAGGTTTCTTTTTCGATGAACCCCACGCTCATCGTTATAACGGCGCCTCGCTTCCGTGGACAAAGACTCTTTTCAAAGATTTCAAGGGAAAATATGGTTATGACCTGATCCCCAATCTGCCAAAACTGTTTTTTAATGATAAAAACTCTGCCAAAGTCCGTTTTGATTTCTGGACCTTGATTACAGAATATTTCAGTTTGAATTTCAGTCGGCAGCTCGCGGACTGGGGCTCGGAAAGAGCAGTGGCGATAACCGGACATGGCATGCTTGAAGAAATGTGTTTTCAAAAAGCGATGCTGGCCGTTAACAGTGATATCCAGCAGTTTTTGAGATATTTGCAAATACCCGGATGTGATCTCCTCGGGGCGCGAACCTCATATTTCAACGATCCGGAATCACTCCTTTACGGCAACGATCTTAAAGCCATGCGCAACTTGATCCTTACCGCTAAACGGGTCTCAAGCACAGCCCGCTACAGCGGGGCGCAACGCATAATGTGCGAAGCATTCGGGGT
>JAQUOK010000089.1 GCA_028717165.1 Victivallaceae bacterium
TTTTCAGCGGCGGCAAGCACCCTGTTCGCAAGCAGTTCGTTAGCTCCCGGAGTATTTTCCCCGGCTGTCTGGTTTTCTTTCTGCGCAAAAGCCAGAATGCCGGTTTTTACTCCCTTGCAGTCAAGGAACAAAGGAGTTTCCGCCTCGGCCTGAGAAAGCCCGCCGCCGACATAAGGAATATTTTCCGCTTCGAAAAACTCAAATGTTTTCCTCAACTCTTCCGCGCCCGCGTCCCGGATATGATTATTCGCAAACGAATAGGCGGTAAACGGCGCCGCCCGGTGCAGCCGCAGGAACAATTCGCGGTCACCGCGCACTCCCCTGCCCTTGAGATTTCCGGCGCAAGTCAGACCGACTTCAAGATTGGCGACTGAAATATCCGCTCTTATCAATTCCCTGATATGCGACGCCGGACATTCGATGCCTTTTCGGACAACAGTTTCCGCAAGCGGCGGAATAATCCCGTAATCTCCGGTTGCCGTAAAAGTCCACTCCGCCCCGCTGCCGGAACTTCCGAATTCCAGTCTGCCGTCATCAAAAACTTTTATAATTTCCATATTTTTACCCTGAAACTCAATGTGAAGTAAAAACATTGACCGGGAAGCGCCAGGAACGGTCATCTATCGACTGGTCTCCCCATTTGTTACCGAAAATCCGGCAGGCGTCGTGCATCAACTCCCAGAGATTATCTCCTTCCATGTCCTTTTCCAATTCCTTTTTTGCCGGATCGCGGTCGGAAACATTAAGCTTATATGGACCTTCAAGTTTAAAAGGATGGATCTTTTTCCGGTTCTCAAGCCCGGCTCTGACTTTTTCAGCTATCAGTTTGCAGGCGCGTGAAGGGATTAAACTGCATGCGTTCTGCGCAGCCAAACCTTGTTTGACCACGGCGGTTTCGCAGCCGGGGATTTTGGAATTAACCTCCGCGGCGATTTTATCATCACCGGAAATCATCACCAGCGGCACGCCCCTTTCTCCGGCAAGCGCTGCGAACATGGTACATTCGCTCAATTTCATTTCGCGGCCGCTGCATAAAGTTATGTGCCAGCAGGAATGCGGACAAACCGCTTCAGGCGTTCCGGCCATGGCATGCATCCCGATGCCGACGGCAGCGTCGAAGCTTTCGTCAAGGAGCGGAAGCCACGCCGGAAAATAACCACTGCGTCCATGAATTATCCGGCAGCGCGGATCAAGCTGCTCAAAAAGGATACTGTAAGCGTATCCATGATTGTCATTCACATAAACTTCATCGGCGCCGCAGTCAAAACATGCCCTGACCGCCGCATTCACCTCATTGGTCAGGAGCTGGTTCATTCTCTGGACATGGTGGCAGTTAACCGGCGAATCGCTCATGGTACCGAAAAAAACCCAGCCCGCCACACCTTCAATATCAGTATTTATATAAACTTTCATATTTTCAACCTTAAAAAATTATCGTTTGAATCCTAAGCGGATTTAATACCAAGTTGCAACAAAAGAATAATAAATTTTATCCCTGGAAGGGATATTGAACGTAGCCCAAGGCGACGCCTTGGGAATATTATCGTTCCCAAAATGTTCCCTGAAGGGGAACAGAAACTGGTGGTAATATTTACCCACCGCGTTGCGGTAGGCTACGCTGAATAACCCTGTCAGGGTTAACAAAACAACAATATTATATTTTTGATCACAACTTGGTATAAAATAACTTTTCCCGTTCGGATTGCAAGCCGGATGGCATAGGCAAAAGTCATTGTTTGAGAAAATGGGACTTTTGAGACACTTGGGACGCTTGGGACTTTGAGGTTAAATTCAAAAGTCTCAACCGTCCCAGAAGTCCCAATCGCTGTCAAGCAAGACTTTTGTCAGCCTCGTCCAGTCAGGAAGTATGTTTCGTTCTTATTTGCCCGTCAGCATTGCTTCGATGTCCGCTTTGACTTCCCCGATGGGTTTAATATTGAATTTTTCAACCAGGATTTTGGCGACATTCGGCGTCAGGAAAGCCGGGAGCGTAGGCCCTAAACGAATGCCTTTTATGCCCAGAGAAAGCAACGCCAGCAATACGATAACCGCTTTCTGCTCATACCAGGCAATATCAAACGAAATCGGCAGATCATTTATATTTTCGAGCCCGAATATTTCTTTCAGTTTCAAGGCGATAAACGCCAGTGAATAGCTGTCATTGCACTGCCCGGCATCCAGCACTCGCGGAATACCGCCGATATCACCGAGTTTGAGTTTATTGTAACGGTATTTGGCACAGCCCGCCGTAAGGATAACGGTATCCGCCGGAAGCTGTTCGGCGACTTCCGTAAAATAATTCCGGGTTTTGTGACGGCCGTCGCAGCCGGCCATTACGACAAAGCGCCTGACCGCGCCGGATTTGACCGCTTCAATGATTTTATCGGCCAATGCCGTCAGCTGATTATGGGCAAAACCGCCGACAATCGAACCGGTTTCTATTTCCGTCGGCGCTTTGCAGGTTTTAGCCAGTTCGATAATCTCACTGAAATCCTTGCTACCGCCGTCCTTGCGGTCGGGGATGTGCTTCACACCCGGATAACCGGCCGCGCCGGTGGTAAAAATCCTGTCCCGATAAGCGTCCTTTACCGGAATTATGCAATTGGTGGTCATCAATATCGGCCCGTTGAAAGAAGCGAATTCCTCGCCCTGTTTCCACCAGGAATTACCATAATTTCCGGCCAGGTGGGCATATTTTTTAAATGCCGGATAATAGTTGGCCGGAAGCATTTCACTGTGCGTATAGATATCCACCCCGCTTCCTTCCGTCTGTTCGAGCAATTCCTCCATGTCTTTAAGATCATGCCCGGAAACCAGAATGCCGGGACGGATCCCAACTCCGATATTGACTTCAGATATTTCCGGGTTCCCGTAAGCTCCGGTATTGGCGGCATCAAGAAGCGTCATCACCCGAACCCCGTTTCCCCCGGCCCTGAACACCAAGGCAAGCAGCTCATCAGCAGAAAGTTCCTTGTCCAGGGCGCAGAGCCCTTCAACCAGAAAAGCATGAATATCCTCGTTCTCCTTTCCGAGCACCCCCGCATGATGCGCATAAGCGGCTATCCCCTTCAGCCCGTAGGTCAGAAGCGAACGCAGAGAACGCAGGTCTTCATTCGCAGTAGACAGTACTCCCACTTCGGCGGCTTTAGCAGGATAGTCCGCAATACTGCCGTTCCAGACGGCGCAGTCAGGCAACGCCCCGGCACTCGAACCGCCTTTCCGCAGCCGATCGCGCATGGCAAACACTTCCCTGACAAGCGCAGTAATGGCCCCATTATCAAAATTGGCGTTAGTAATGGTGGTAAAAAGCGAACGCGTAACCAGTTCTCCAACTTCTTTATCCCGGGCTTTACCGTTACAGGCGGCAACCGCCGCAAGGCCGCGAACCGCGAAAACCAGCAAATCCTGCAGCCCGGCGGTATCTTCCTTTTTCCCGCACATTCCTGCTACCGTACAGCCGGTATTTTTACAGGTTTCCTGACACTGATAACAAAACATACTCATTTCCTCCTCTTTTGGGAATGCAAACTGCTCGTTTCCCATTGCACTTTTACAAATTGGCATTAATCATCAAATTTGAGCGTAACCAGTTCGGCCTTCACGCCTTTGATCAGTTCAAGTTTGCGTTGAAGTTCCAGTAATTGGGCTTTTTCTCCGACCAATTCGCAAATGATAAGCCCGTGTTCCGAACAATCATCCTGGACCCCCTGATGCAGTCCCAGCCTGGTTCTGATGAGACAGCCCCAGGCAGTAAGGGTTTTCTGGACGTTTACGGCAGCGTCTTTACGATGGTCGACCAGGATCAACAATACGTTCTTCATAATCTTTTACTCCTCGATTGTTTGGGGTTAAAATCTATTTTTCCACAATCTCCAAAGCTTTTGCCGCCAGTTTTTCACCAAGTTCCCGGGCTTCCGCAAGCAGTTCCGGAACCGGCTTAAACTGACACTGTAAAGGCTCTTCGGAGATAAGCTCACAATTCATTCTTTTCAAATATTCCATGACGGCGTGGGCTCCCCCTTTCGGCGCCCAGCCGTATGAACCGAAAGCGGCGGCGGCTTTACCGGCCGGAGCCAAACCTTCAAGGTAAGTAAGCGCTTCCGCCACCTTGGGCATAATTCCCTTGTTCAAAGTCGGAGACCCCACCGCCATTACGGCACAGTCGATACTTTCCGCAGCCAACCGGGTAATATTTGTGCTTTTGAGGTCATATTTTTTGACGCTGACGCCTTTGCGTTCAGCGCCTTCGTAAATCGCTTCGGCGATTTTTTCGGTACTGTGCCACATGGAATCAAAAAATATCAATACTTTGGGTTCAGCCTTGCAAACGCTCCAGCGCTTATATGCTTCGATTATCACCGCAAGATTTTTCCGCCAGATGATGCCGTGGCTCGGAGCGACCATGGCAATATCCAGCCCGGCCGCCCGTTCCAGGACTTTAGCAACCTGCCTGCCGTAAAGCATAATGATGTTGGCATAATAGGTTTTCGCCTCCTCCATGACTTCCGCCAGGGGGACTTCGTCATCGAAACGTTCGGATCTGGCGTAATGCTGTCCGAAAGCATCCATCGAGAACAAAAGTTTTTCTTCCGGAATATAAGTGAACATGGATTCCGGCCAGTGCGCCATCGGGGTATCCATAAAGGTTAAAGTACGGGAGCCGAGAGAAATTTTGCCTGACTCGTCAATGACTTTAAATTTCCATTGAGAAGTGTCATAATACATGGACAATGCCTTTTGACACTTTGCGTTGCAAACCAGTTCGGCATTTGCGCATGCCGCCATCAATGCCGGGAGAGAGCCGGAATGGTCGGGTTCCGCATGGTTGCATACCACATAATCGACTTTATCAAGCGGAGTTATTACGGCGATATTGCCCAGCAGATGTTTAGCGAAAGGAGCTTTGACGGAATCGATAATGGCGATCTTCTCATCTTTTACCAAATAGGCGTTATAGGAACTTCCCCGCTCGGTACGGTAACCGTGAAAATCCCTCACGTCCCAGTCCACATAACCAACCCAGTAAATGTCTTTCTTTAATTCGGTTTTCATATTTTCCTTTTTTTAATTTATTAGTAGTCGCAGGAGCAGCCTTGCTCCGCGACCTTCAGAGTTTACAGCATATTCAACGTTGCCCGGTCGCGGTGCGAGCCGCACCGGCGACTATTTTATGTTATAAACCATATTACTTTCCCAGATTTTACCATTTTTGCCGGGAAATCGTTTTTGCTTTCCAGCAGGGCTTTTTTCTTTTCGCCCTTTATCATAAATAAAACCATTTTCGAATCCGCAAGCGCCGGAAAAGTCAGCGTAACTCTCGCCACCGCCGGCTTTACGGTTTCCGGCGGCGGCACCGCGACAACCAGTTTATCATGTTCATTCAACGCTTCCGATCCCGGAAAAAGCGAAGCCGTATGTCCGTCCCCGCCCATGCCGAGCAGAACCAGATCGAAAAGTTTTTCCCTTCGGGTACGTTTTTTAAATCCGGTTAATTCTTCAGCATAATTCACTGCCGCCGCTTCCGGAGACAGTTCCGTCTTTATGCCGTGAATATTCTCCGCCAGCAGCGGAACCCGGTTTAAAAAAGCGCCGGCGGCATTGGCGTAATTGCTCCGTTCGTCCGCTCTGTCCACACAACGTTCATCGGCCCAGAAAAAATCCGTTCTTTCCCACGGCAGGGCAAGTTCCGGCAGCCGCCGATAAAGCGGCAGCGGAGTTTCCCCGCCGCTCAGAACCAGCGAAAATCCCCCGGAACAAACTAATGCTTCCGAAGCCGCTTTACAAATCAGTTTTGCCGCCTCATCATACATTTCTTCAGCAGCGGGAAAATATTTTACCTGTTTTCCCATACGCATTCCTTCCTGTACGCCTCGTCCGGGCCGTCCGTCCTGAATTCATAGATCTTCGGTTTTATCCTGTTTTCATCGATATAATGCAGCAGCGGAGTAAAAATATCCCAGGCCGCTTCCAGTTCATCGCTGCGGATAAACAACGCCTTCTCGCCGTTGATAACGTCCAGAAGCAGGCTTTCATAAGCCTCCGGGATAACCGTGCCGGCAAACGCCGATTTATAACTAAGATCCAGTTCCTTAGGCTGAAAACGCATTTTCAGGCCGGGAACTTTGCTGACTATATTGAAATGGATGCCTTCGTCCGGCTGAATGCGGATGATCAGTTCGTTGGCGGGCGGACATTCGGCAACGTCGCAGAAAATATTGCTTTCAGGAGTACGGAAAACAATGCGTATTTCGCTTTTCCGGCAGCTAAGGCCCTTCCCTGCCCGGATATTGAAAGGAACGTCCCGCCATTCGTCATTCGCAATCCGCAGGCGGAGATTGACGAAAGTCGGCGTTACGGAATCCGGCGCCACCTGCGGTTCCCTGGCATACCCCGAATACTGTCCCAATATGAGATCATCGATACGGACCGTTTCAATATCGCGCAGGACTTTGAGCTTGCAGTCGCGAACGGCGTCGGCTTTCAGGGATTCCGGCTCATCCATCGTAATGAGCGTTACCAACTGGAGCAAATGATTCTGAACCACGTCCCGGATTATGCCGTAACGGTCGAAATAACCGCCGCGTCCCTCAATGCCGATATTTTCCTGCCAGTCTATTCTGACACACCTTATATACCGCGCGTTCCACAGCGGTTTGAATATCTGGTTGGCGAAACGCAGCACCATGATGTTCTGCACCATCTCCTTGCCCAGATAATGGTCGATCCGGTAAATCTGTTTTTCCGGAAATTCTTTCAGCAGTTCCCGGTTAAGCGCGTCGGAAGATTCCCGGTCCCGGCCGAACGGTTTTTCAACAACCACCCGAATCCATGCCCGGCCGTTGTTTTTCAACATTCCGGAGCTTCCGATACTCCCGGTAACTTCAGGGAAAACCGCCGGCGGCAAAGCCAGGTAAAATACCCGGTCGGCATCAGCATTCAACTCAGACGCAAGCGCCCGGAAAGCTTCCGGCGAATTATAATCGCCGCTGTAATATTTACAGCGCGCAAGGAATTTTTCAATAAAATCACCGCAGGAATGTTCCGGAGTGTAACGGCAGGTAAGGTTGCGCATTATCCGTTCCCTGAACCCGTCCTGCGTCAGTTCGCTGCGGGCAAAACCGAAAAAACGCACCTCATCCGGCAGCAGCCCCTGGGAAAACAAGGCAAACAATGCCGGAAATATCTTTGCTCCCGCCAGATTGCCGGAAGCCCCCAGGACAATTATATCGAGCTTATTCATGCTTTGCCCTCCCGGACACTAAAAGTTCCTGCTGATATTTCAGGAAATCCTTATTCGTACCGACCATTTCCACTCCTGCCAGAACATTACTTTCGTAAATGCAGCTGCGGTAAGTTTTCATATCTTCATGATCAAGGATCTTTTCATCCTTACCGGGACCGGGTATTTCACCGATGGAGTAAAGCTGAAAATCTTTGTATTTCAAATTTACGGGTACCGGTTCCGGTTCATAAATTTCCATTTTTCCGCCATTGAGGAATACAAGGGCATTATGTCCGGCCGTCTTTCCCTGCGCCAGAGCAGCTTTGACCGAACAGGGATTGCAAACTCCCAATCCGGCAATATCCCCGGCCGCGAATATGCCGGGAGCGGAAGTCTGCAAATGTTTATCCACACAGATCCGCCGGCCGGTTTTCAAGCCGGCCGCTTCCGCCATTGAAGTATTGAACCCGACGCCGACGGATACGATTGCCAAATCACATAAAATCCCGTTTTTATTTTCCGTATTGACAAGAATACGGTTTCCCTCTTTTCTTTCAAAACAACTGACGCTGTCGTCAAGAATCAAATCAATATTCCGCTCCCGCAGCTGCGCTTCAATAAACCAGGAAGCCTTTTCGCCGAAATTCTGCGGCATCAGGCGTTTCGCTTTCTCAATGACCGTTACTTTCAGATTGCTGTCCCCGGCCCTTAAAGCTGATTCCAAGCCGATAATCCCGCCGCCGACAATCACCAGTTTTTTCCCGGCTCGCAGATGCTCTCTGATATTGACGGCATCGGGATAGTTCCACAATTGAAAAATGTCCGGCAGTTTACAGTCCCGGCAAAAAGCAGGCATAAGCGGGCCGCCGCCGGTAGCAATGATCAAAACGTCGAATTTCTCCCGTTTCCCGTCCTTTAAAGTCACTTCAAAATCGGGCGTAAAAACTTTCACTTCCGAGTCAAGCCTGAGATCAATACCGTTATCCGCATACCATTCAAGCCCATGCATAAAAATATCGGAGGGGACATCATACCCAAAAGCCAGTTCCGGCAGCCGCGGCCGATAATAAGGCGGAACTTTCTCCGCCGAAAACAAGGTAACGCCGACTCCGCATTCAGCCATTACCCGGGCCGCCGCCACTCCCGCAAAACCGGCTCCAATTATTCCAGCTCTCATTCCATAACCTTTTGCAATTAAAATATTTCCACTCACATCTATCGTCGCGCTGTACGTTTCCTGGAGGGCGAGTGTCCTCACGAGCCGAAACACGTTTAACATTTACGGCTCGACAGAGTCTCGCCACAAATTTCGTATCTCTCGATTTTCTATGGAATCCAACAAGTAATATTTTGACCATTTTGGGCAAAAGTTGTTTTTGATGTAGTTATAAGCCCCGGCTGTCCCAGCCGTGCTTTCCGCAACTGCGCCCCTTGGGACAGGGGCGGCTACACCTTTTCCGATTTTATCAATATTTCTTT
>JAQUOK010000090.1 GCA_028717165.1 Victivallaceae bacterium
GATCTGCCGTCCCGTTTCCGGCGCCGGCCTGCTGTCATTATGAAAACAAGTAAGACACTGTCCGGGCTAAGGTTTCTTTTTTGCGGGAGCCTGATTTTTCAGGGAATCTCTGATTATTTTCAAATTGTAGTTGATATTTTTGTCATCGGGAGCAAGTTGACCGGCCTTCTCCAGATAATTCAGCGCTTCATGCTTCCGGTTTTCAAAAAAGGCAATCATCCCCTTGTAGAAAAGTACATTTGATGCGGCAACATATTCCAGTTTAATAATCTCTTTGAAACACAAAACGGCTCCTTTCACCATACGTTTCCGAAGGTAAATGTTGGCGCACATTGAATAAAGGGTTTCCCCCGCTTCCAACTTACATATAATTCCGATCAGATATTTGTCTTTCAACAGGCAGGAAAGTATCTTCGCAGCCTGATCCTGCGCCCCGCTCTTAAATAAAACCGCGGCTTTGATATATAATTGCATGGCATGCATTTTACCGGGTATTTCCGAAGAGTCGTTCAAATAATCCTTTCTCAGTCTTTCTGATACGGCAAAGGCTTCCGCAAGGTTTTCGGCTTTCAGCTCAACCAGCCCAAGGCTTATCAGGGCCACAAGATTGGGGGGCCGATATTCGCAGGATTTGGAGAATACGGCAATGTTATTTTTCCAGCAAGGCAGATATTTAATGGTCGAAAAGGCAAGAAATGCTATATAAACAGTTATTGCTGAAAGAATTATATTTCTGTTGCGTTTGTTTACCGCAAACGGCGCTATGCAGCCCGCGGCAAAAAGCAGGACCGCCGAAGGAATATAATTGTATCTGTCGGCATAATTCGGAGAACTGAAACGGAACGTCCCCAATACCGGCGATAAAACCGCGAGGTAACATATCGCTACCGGAAGAACTGAATACAGCAGGGTTTCCTTTTTTACCTTTAAGAACGCAATAATGCCGATACCGGCAAGCGTAACGTAAAAAACCAGCATTTGAATGCCAGTCTGCCAGCCAAAAACGATTCTCGGATACAACACGCACATCTCATGAAAATTGCAGATGAAAGCACTTTTGACATACCAGTAGATATTGAACAGGATCACCAGTATCATATTTCCGGTATTTTCAGGAGGATATATAAAATCGCGCCTGACATTCGCGATTATCGCCAGATAGGCAATAATAACCAGCCCGTACGGCCAGAATTTTTTTATATAATACCAGGGAGAAAAACATCTTTTCCTGGAAAAATCAAGCATTGCCAGGATAACCGGCAGAGTTACCGCCATGGGCTTGGCGAAAAGCGCGACAATGTACAGGAAAAAAGTCAGGAAATTGAACCTGTTCCTGTCGGGCCTGTCCAGATAGAAAAACAATGCCGCGAAGAAAAACGCGCCGCAGATAACGTCTTTGCGCTCGGTTATCCAGACGACGGATTCGACCCTCTGGGGATGAACGGTATAAATGAGAACTAAGAGAAACGCCTGCCGCGGTTTGAGTTTTAACTTTACAAAACAACTGTAAATGCCGATAACCGTAATAATAAACCAGAAAATATTCTGTAAATGATAACCCGACGGTTCTTTCCCCCAGATACTGTAATCGAACATAAAACTGAACATCGTAACCGGGACAAAAAGCCCGATGCACGGCTGGGTCAGCCAGTGTCTGATGTTTTCAAAACTCAAGCCCAGATATTCATTGTTGATCACATAATGGTCGTCATCCAAATACGGATACATTTCATAATGCAGGGCAATTGAATAGAGCAAAACTGCGGTCAATGCCAAAATTACAATATGGACAGTTCTTTCTGTAAATATCTCTTTCAGTTTCATAATTCTGCTAAAAAAAAGTTTTTCCGCTTTTGAAATATAGTCAATTAAGCTCAATATTCAAATTCTTTCGGATTATTTCAGATTGAAAACGGGTAAAAAGTATATATATTAAAGAGAACTTAACTTATTCAATGATTTTTTTATGGCAGAATACAGCGTAATAATTCCCGTTTACAACGAGGCGGAAACTCTCCGGCCTTTATGGGAGCGGCTGGAAAAGGTCATTTCCGGAACGGGTAAAGATTTTGAAGTCATTTTCGTCAATGACGGCTCTTCCGACGGCTCCCTGGCAATAATTGATGAAATATCCGTTGCCGACCCGCGGGTAAAATATATTTCTTTCGGCGCCAACAAAGGCAAATCCGCCGTATACAGCGCCGCTTTCCAATACGCCTCCGGAAACGTCATCATTACCATAGACGCCGATCTCCAGGACCATCCGGAGGAAATTCCGGCCTTGATAGAGAAACTTAAAGAATATGATCTGGTCATCGGCAGAAAATCAGGACGCCTGAAAAATGAGCCTTTAAAATCAATCCCTTCAAAATTTTTCAACCTGCTGAAACGTCTCATCTTCGGTCTTGTCGTGCACGACTCCAACTGCGGGCTGAAAGCCATGAAACGTGAAGTGACCGAAAACCTCCGCCTTTACGGCGACCTCTACCGCTTCATCGCTGAAATGTCCTGCGCTTCCGGATTCAAAATCACCGAAATCCCGGTCGCGCATTCTCCGCGCCTGCACGGCAAAAGCAAATACGGGATGAGCCGCTTCAATACCGGGCTGATGGACATTCTGACTGTCAGGTTTCTTATTTCGTTCTCCACCAAGCCTCTGCACTTTTTCGGCGGAATAGCTTTATTACTGCTCCTGGCCGGCGGCGGTCTGGAAATATATGCCCTGGCGATGAAAATATCCGGTTCCGATTTTCGAACTCATATGGCGGCGATTATTATCGGAATAATGCTGATAATAATCGGGGTTCAGCTCCTCTGCGTCGGGCTTCTCGGCGAAATGTTCGTCCGTTTCAGTCAGAACCCCGGAAAGTTCAGGATCAGCCGGAAGAAAGGATTCGATGATTGAAAAATTCCATTCCCAGCGCAATTAACACTGAATCCAACTTCCGGAAATTTCAAAGCGCCAATCCGCTCGTAAAATTTCTGGTCAATAATTTTTATTCGAATATAAGGAATATCCTGTCCGGAATGGAATACCGTTCTTTTCTGGATGCCGGCTGCGGCGAAGGAATAACCATTCAGCGGCTTGCGGATCTGCTTCCTCCGCAGGTTACCGCCTTCGATATCAATCCGGTATGTATCGAATACGCGGCTCCCAGGTCTCCAAGTGTAAATTTCTGCGTTGCGGATATAACTCAAACTCCTTTCAAGGATAAATCTTTTGACCTGACTATCTCTCTTGAGGTACTTGAACATCTGCCGCAACCGGAAAAAGGCTTGCAGGAACTGCTCCGGATCACCAGAGAACATATCGTATTGTCGGTACCGGACGAACCTTATTTTACCCTGGGCAGTTTAATGCGCGGGAAATACCTGAAAAACTTCGGTCGGCATCCGGAGCATATTAATTCCTGGAATTCCCGTACTTTCGGTAAATTTATTGCCGAACACAATGTTAATTACAAATCGTTTAGATCATTTCCGTGGCTGATTGCCGTAATCGATATCTGAACCGCTTTAATGAAATTCGCAGAACGCCTTTTATTTTTCCGCAGAACGGTTATATTACTTCATTTCAGGATTCAGGGAACAGGATAAGATTGACATGAAATATTTTATTGTTTTTATATTTGGCGTTATAAGCGCCGGCCTTGCCGGATGCGGAAAAAAGGAAGCGCCGCCGCCGCCGACCGCTCATACCCTGCTGGTAAAAAATTTATTTTACGATCTCAGCAAGAACCAGTATGGCGCTGCCCTGAAACGTATCGAAAAAGTTCAGGCTCTCGACCCGGCGAATGAATTCCTGCCCCAGTTCGAGGAAGTTATCTTATGCAACAGCAGGATTCAGGAAGCGCAGAAGCTGCTCGACGCAGATAAGATTTCAGAAGCGGCCAAAATTATAACGGTTACCAGAAAAAAATATCCCCTGAACCGGAATCTGATGGAGATCGAGAACGAACTTAAACTGCTGGAAAGTCTCCGGATAAATATTAATAAACTGCATTCAGCGGATTCTTCGGATGAAATGAACCGGCAAATAAGCGCCATCACGGAAATGATAAAAAAATATCCTGACGCCGGTCTTCTGACTCCCGGTCTCCGCCTTAAAATGAAAGATGCTTTCGTAAGAAAATTATACGAGAAGGAATGTGCCCGTTTTGACCTCCTTTGCGATATCGCGGCAGGGCGGAAGGCCAAACGGTTCGAACAAAACCTCAATGATACTTTGCTGGCCGTTCTGGCCGTTGACAATCTCGATACCGTCAACAGGAAAGAAAGGGTAAGTCCGGGGCTCCTGGATTAAGAGCTTATACCAATTTGCGATCTAAAGGTTAGTAAGGAACGGAATTTTTCCTTATAGATTACGTAAAAGATGTAGCCGCCTCTGTCTCCAGAGGCGCAATCCGAGAAAACCGGATTTTCGGTAATAACTGTCTTTTGTTGCAAATCGGTATTATCCAGTCGTTACTGAAAATCCTTTTAAATAATTAGAGTTCAGACACTTATTTCAGCAAACGCCGGTTTTCAGTAACGACTGTCCGCTAATGACCGCAAATCAGAGCGTTTCCTCTATTAGGGGATAAGCTCTAAAGATGCCTGGCTATAAAACGGTAATGGAATTTATCCTCGTGTTTTTTATATCTGTTCCGGAATACTTTCAGCTCTGCGGTTATTTCTTCGTAATCAGGGCGTTCCGATGCCGCTTCCTGCAGCATGCGCATTACGAATTTTGAAAGTTTAGTGCTGACTTCCGGACGAAGCCGGTGCGGTTCGATGACCGGTGCGCTTCCTCTGACGGCAAGTATGTCATCATCTTCCTGCGCCTGCTTAAACGGCTTCCTGGCAGTCAGAAGTTCGTACAGCGTTACGCCGAGACTGAATACATCGCCTTTTTCATCTTCAAAACCGTCAATGAGTTTTTCCGGACTCACATAGTCGGGGCTGCCGTACGAGCCCAGTTCCGAAAGCAGATCCTGAGACTGAACGTCATGAAGCGCGTAGGAAAGCCCGAAATCCGTAAGTTTGGCGTTATTGCCGGAGTCGAGAAGGATGTTCGCGGGTTTTACGTCATGGTGAATGACCCCGGCTTTGAAAGCCGCGTTCAGGGCGGAGGTTATATCCAGTATCCAGGTCAACACCTGGGTTATTTTGAGCGGAGAATGCTGCTTTATCTGTTCCTTCAGACTGCCTTGGGACATGTACTGCATTATCAGAAAACACTGTCCGGCGAACTGGCCGCAGGAATAGATCGGCACGATGCTGCGATGGTTCAGACTGGCGGCAATCCTGCCTTCATGCAGGAATATTTTTGAAAACTCCGGGGAATTATCGCATTCCTCGAATATTTTTATGGCTATTTCACGGTCGAGCGTCAAATCAAGGGAGCGGTAAACAACCGCCGCGCCGCCGACTCCGCATTTCTGTTCCAGCAGGTAGGTGTTAAACCACTTGGGCACAATCAGTTTCACCCCGCAGGTAGGACAAGTTATTTCTTCGAAAGCCTTCAGGTTGGTGACGTCAAGTTTCTGCCGGCAATTATGGCAGAATATTTTTAACATTTCAGGTTCCGGAACTTTCTCAGCAGCCGCCATACTAACTAATTTTATCCAATATTATTGTTTCAACACTTCGATCCTGCTCTACAACCTTCATTATAATATCATTGCGCCGCATTTTTTCCAGTTGCGCATACGCTAAATTGCGTACTAATTCATAATCATTGCATTCGGAACTGGCATGAACGAGCATAAGCACTTTAGTTTTTTCCGTGAGCAGGTCGTTCAGGGCCTCAATGGCATCGATATTGTTGAGATGCCCGTGGGGGCCGGCAATCCGCTTTTTCAGGTGAATCTGCCGGTCTGACTGCCGCAGCATATCGATGTCGTAATTAGACTCGAGGACAAGGATATCACTGTTGTTCAGGCGCATTTTAGCCAAAGCGTTAACCGCTCCCAGATCGGAAGCGAAACCGATTTGTTTTTCTTTGCTCCTGATGACAAAGCCCACCGGGTCAACAGCATCGTGCTGGACGGTAAAAGGCAGAATCGACATGCCGGCGAATTCGAACTTGTCGCCGGGAACGAACTGATAGATATTCGACGGCAGTTTATTTTTTCCCTGACGGCGCAGGTAATTCCAGGTTTCGAAGGACACGCACAGGGGAATTTTAAACTGGTCGCAAAAAATGCGGCAGCCTTTAAGGTGGTCGTCATGTTCGTGGGACAGCAGTACCGCCTGGATCGATTCCGGGTTTACCTTGGCCTCGAGCATGCGCCGGATAAGTTCTTTTCGACTGAAACCGGCGTCGATCAGAATGTTGCCGCCCGCTGAATGGACAACAAAAGAATTACCGCCGCTGCCGCTGCCGAGCGCAGTGATCCCCAGGTTCATAAATATATCCTTTTTTTTCGACTAAAAAAGCGAGACTTCAATATTGAAAATAATCATTTGCGCAGTTACTATAATATAGCATAAATATTATATCAATAATCATGCGTAATTATTTTTTAATTGTGTAATTTTCATTCATCCGGAACGAATTTAAGACAGGAATTATATGGCGGACGCCTTTTTAAATCAGAGTATCGAACAGAAACAGGA
Source organism: Victivallaceae bacterium (assembly GCA_028717165.1). Lineage (GTDB taxonomy): Bacteria > Verrucomicrobiota > Lentisphaeria > Victivallales > Victivallaceae > JAHOYW01. Next base: position 6,601 of record JAQUOK010000090.1, read on the forward strand.
ACAGATTCTGGCCCGGCACCAGATACAATCCCTCGAAGTGCTCCTGACGCCCCTCCTCGAACTGCAGGAAAAGATCGACCAGGAACTGAACAACAACCCGGTAATCGAACAGGAAAAAAGTTCGGTCGAAGAACTTGCCGGCGATCCGTTGCATTCTGCCGGCACCGACACTGACGCCGGCGACAAAAACAGTAATGACGAAAATGATTTTTCAGAAATACTCCGGCTTGCCGACTCCTGGCGCGACCGGGGAAGCATGAATACCTATAACCTGTTTTCTTCCGATGCGCAGGACAAGCGGGACTATATGTTCAATTCACTGGTTGAACAGCCGTCGCTCCAGCAACTGCTGATTGAACAGCTCAATTTTACGGACTGCAGCCCGGAACTCGCGCACGCGGCTGAATTCGTCATCGGCAGCATTGACGGCGCCGGTTACCTGACAACCCACCCCGCGGATATCGCCATAGCGGCGCAGTGCGATATAAAAACGGTCCGGAAAGCGGTAAAACTTGTCCAGTCGTTTGACCCGCCGGGCATAGGAGCTGCGGATTTACGCGAATGCCTGCTTCTTCAGCTTGACCGCCGGAAACAGAAAAACCCGCAACTGCGCGAACTCGTCGCGGAATACCTGGAGGAAATCGGGCGAAACCATTTGCCCAGAGTGGCCAAAGACATGCGGATTTCCATCGGGGAGCTCAATTCCCTTATCGGACAGCTTAAAGAACTTACCCCACTGCCCGGGGCGGCGCTTTCCCCTTCGCAGGATTTATATGTCCTGCCGGAACTGACGGTGGAAAAAAAAGACGGAAAATATGTGATCTCGTCCAACGACACCTATCTGCCGCAGTTGAGAATATCCCAAACTTACCTTGATCTGCTGGACAATCCGAACACAAACGAAGAAACCAAAGCTTATATCAGGGAAAAACTCATGGCCGCCAGGATGTTGATAAAAAGCCTGGGCCAGCGCCAGAGCACGATCCGCCGGATCGCCCAGGTGATCCTGGATACCCAGTATGATTTTCTGGAAAAAGGCATAGAATACCTGAAACCCCTGACCATGCAGCAGGTAGCCGATAAGCTCGGGCTGCATGAAACCACCATAAGCCGCGCCATAGCCAATAAATACCTGCAGACCCCGAAAGGCATGTATGAGTTCAAATTCTTTTTTACCGGCGGCTATCAAACCAATGACGGAGAGGAAATTTCTTCAAGGGGCATAAAGGAAAAGATTAAGGATCTGATTGCCGCCGAAGACAGAGCAAAGCCGTTGTCGGACAATAAAATATCCCAACTGCTGAAAAAAGAAGGCCTGAACGTGGCGCGCAGAACCGTAGCGAAATACCGGGAACAACTCGGAATCCAGGCTACAAACCTGAGACGGGAATTCTAGCGGTCGGTTTATTTGGGGGGAAAGGAGAAACTTTTTCCAAAAAGTTTCTCCTTTCCCCCCCAAACTCCCAATTTCCTTTCAAAAACTTTTGCTCCGGTTTTATTCCGGCAAGCTGCCGGAATAAAGCCGGAATAGTAAAAATTTATTTCACTGTCATCCATAACTTGCAAAATCCAAGTTATTTTTATCATATTTTGAGCTTGAAAAGTTTATTTTCCCGGATACCCCATTTCCCGTTTTCATATCACGCCGCGTTATGCGTTTCCTGGAGGGCGAGTGTCCTCACGAGCCGAAACACGTTCAACGTCTACGGCTCGACAGAGTCTCGCCCAAATTTCGTATCTCCCGATTTTCTCTGGAATCCAACAAGTAATATTTTGACCATTTTGGGCAAAAGTTGTTTTTGATGTAGTTATAAGCCATTGTTTATTAAATGGATAATCCATATTTTAAAGGGTGCGCTGATGATATGATGTAGACTTCCGGGGCATATGCGTCAACTTTAAGGCCTTATGCCAAAGAGAGTATTGTTGTTGCCTTAACCCTGGCAGGGTTATTCAGCGTAGCCCACCGCAACGCGGTGGGTAATATCATCACCAGACTCCGTTCCCTGTAGGGGAACCTCAAAATAGAAACGAAAATAGTTGAAGTTCCCTTTCAGGGAACATTTCGGGAACGACAATGTTCCCAGGGCGTT
>JAQUOK010000091.1 GCA_028717165.1 Victivallaceae bacterium
CCTGTCATTCGGACAAAAAAATCCCTGAGCAGTTCCGCGGCGTTTTTGCTTACCGCATCCGCATCATCGGCCAGACATATTGATATTTTATCCGGAGAGATAACCAGTTTTCGCTTGATGGCTATCCGATGCGGCTGCGGTAAAGTATAATATATCCAGGCACGTTCTTCCTGTTCAGTTACCGCGACCGGCGTTTTTGCGGAACTTATACATGAGAGGAAAAAGACAATAGACAAAAACGAAAAGAGTTTCATTATATATCCTTAATTTATCTGGCCATGTTATATTTTACGGATAAAATACATAATTCGGACCGTCAATCAAATACATTCCGTGCGGAAAACGTCCCTCTCCTTCCAGTTTAGGTTCCAAATGGCCGTCTGTGAATAACAGATTCAGGGTATTTGAATGCCGGTAAGAAAAGTAGTTGGCTGAGGTGCGGGCGAAACTGTTTATTCCTCCCAGGCGATAGATAACGCAGGTTGACCTGTCTTCAGTTCCGTAATAGCCTTCCGAGGGAGAATAATAACGCAGGTCCGCGCTTAATAAACGTAGAGAGGGTTTGGAGATTTGCGATCTTGGCGCAGAATATGTCAAATCGTAGAAATAAGTATTGCAGCCATATCCGAGATTATACAATGGGGTTGTTCTGATTGCTTCAGTTTTATCAAATGGTTTTGCGGTGGGACAAGAAAATACCGGCGGCCCTGAGGACGGATATGTTTCTGTCGAACTCCATGAAATCCCAAGATAGCGGGACAGAAGATAACACCATGAACCAATAGGGTAAGCCGGCGCCGATTGAGCCGGGAAAAAATCTTCATTATCATCTGCATACGAATGGAAGGCCGTTCCGATTTGTTTTTGATTATTACAGCATCCGATCGAACGGCCTTTTTCGGCAGCCTTCATAAGTGCCGGAAGCAGAAGAGCCATCAGAACAGCTATGATCGATATTACGACAAGGAGTTCTAACAACGTAAATATCAAGTACTTCTGTTGTCTGTATTTGGAGGGAATTACTTTGTTTTGCTGAAGCATATTACTTTCTCCTTTTTGCATTATTATCCTGTCTTATTATCTCCGCCACTAAAACATTCAGCGGCGGCAATTTTATTTTCATTCCCTGTTCATATTTTACGATTTCATTTCTGATTATTCCGTCACGGCCGTTAAATATTATTATTTTTACTCTCGCGAGTGCCGCGGCACGACTGAAATTCAGAACCGCGGTTCTCGGTTCTCTGAAAGCCGCCGCCACGGTTTTGTCCATACCGTTCACCTGCGGACAGTCCCTTTCGGCCCACTTGAAATAATTGAGATCTTTTTTGATTATGATTCCTGCAATATCCTGATGGAGATAGCTCGGCCATAATGAATTAACCAATATGTTCCCGCTTTTGTTCCTTGAACCTATCACCGCACATTTATCTGAGAAAGATACCTTTCTTGTCGGATACAGAGGATTCAGGATTGCCTTGCCGTTGGCAAAAGTCACTCTATTGGTCTCGGAAATTCGAATCGTATCTTTGTCCCCGTCTTCGTTTGCGCCGCCAGGCAGACGGAAATTTCCCTCCAGAGGAGCAAATCCCTTCAGATTCAATTTACCGAACAATTGCGATTCCGGAATTTTATTAGCTTTTTCATCATATTCCGGGGCATACATCAAGTAAATATTCTGTCCGGCATAGTTGAATTTGGCAGGTAGGAGCAAGCCTGCGTAAACAACATTTTTGTATTTATTAACATTTCTGGTAACGTCCACGTCGCAAAACTGTTGAAGCAGTCCCACGGATATTTCATTGGTTTCCCTGCTGGTTCCGGAAAATCTGTTAATTCTTCTTATTATTTCCCAGTCCGCATCGGGTTCGTAATAATAGGCAATATCACTTCTTCTGCAGGACTTGACGAAAGGAACAACTTGGGAAACCAAATTCACCATATCCGCAAATTTGTCAGCATAAGCGCCATCTATTACCGGGTTTTTCTTACGTAACCACACTCCTCCGCCGACACTTTGAATGAAAACGCCGTTACCTGCTGCATACAACAAAGCCAAATAAGGGACAAGTTCTTCGGGCGTATTATTATATAATTTTTTACTCCATGAATTTTCCTTAAGCGTATCGCCACGTCCGCCTGCGTATCCCGGATCTATTCCCATCCAGACGAATTTATCCGGGTATTCGGCCTTAAAAATTTTACCCATGCCTATCGGGGCGGTTACAAGCGAACTGTTCAGGGAATCTTGCGACGCCCGGCCGTACCAGTATGTCTGGCACTGGAGGAGTTCGTCAAAATTCTTTACCGCCCGGTCAATACACGTAGCGCTTTTATTCCAGTTTCTGGTAACGTATGAAATCCAGGTTTTGATTTCAGGGTTCGCCTGTTTTGCGGCGCGCACAAATTCCTCCGCAAAGTTGTTCTGTACCTTATCGCAGAATTCCCACGCTTTCAGAGTTCTGAAATCTGCGGATTTATGGTGTCTGAAGGCCAGCCAGGCGTCTTCCTGCGAAAAACCGGCCCATTTAGCGAAAGCCGTGATAAACTTTTCAGTTATCGGAGTAATTTGTCCGCCATCTGTTTTTAAAACCGCCGGCGAGAGAAACCATTCATCCATACCGATTACGTCAGCCAGCGATGCCCACAGGGGTAATTCCCTGAAAAAATTCTTATATTCGGCGGATTCGGGCAGGCGGCCATAGGCGTTTTTTATCTTACTGACCCCAAGATATATTTTTATTCCATGTTTCTTAAGAAAGTGTATTTTCTCCAGGTTCTGTTTATTTAAGAGTCTTTTATCACTCCAGATCAGTAATATATCAGAATTGTGGCGTTTCAGCATATTTAATGTATATTCCTTGTCCCAAGCCATGAACTCGACGGTGCGAATATCACACATGGTACGTCTGGTACCGGACAGAGCCGCCCGCTCGAGCCCAGGCCATTTCCTGCCGTAATTTTTGATCTCAAATCCCGGTTCTGCCGAGAAGCAGGTTGTCATGGCAAGTATTACGGTATTCCAAAATAAGAAATATGATTTCACTTTCATCCGGCGAAAACCCTGTTAACCCTGTAATTTCCAAAGATCGGTAATTATTTGATTGCTGAATAAGATTATACTTTGCAAGCCATGTAAAATCAATAACTATTATATAATCATATAGTGCAAATTGTTATCCTGAAATGCACTATTCACTCTTTGTTTTCAGGAACAATATGGGGCAGGAGAAGTTTTGATGAGAATATCCTGAATGCTCTGGTAAAATTCTGTGTGTTGTGGTATCCGCACTGAAAAGCTATTTCTTTTTTGGTAAGTTCATTGGAGGCGAGAAGGTTTTTAGCGTAGGCCATCTTATTCCTGAGGAAATATTCCATTGCAGACATTCCTGTCTGTCTGCGGAAAAAGTTTATGAAAGACCGTTTGCTCATACCCGTCAGTTCCGCCAACTTTTCTATTCCCGGAAATTTAAATGGCGGCCCTCCGAGCCGGGCGATTGCAATGGCCAATTTATTGTCCGCTCCGGGCGGTAATTCTGTTCGGTCGGAAGCTGTCGGCTGAGTCAGGCTGATATCCAGTAATTCCGACAGAATCAGGCTTAACAGGGCATATTTTCTGATTTCGGCCGTAGGGGAAAAGACATTCCAGCAGAGGTCAGTTATTTTTTTAAACAAACTGTTCAGACTGTGTTTCTTCCTGATTTTTATTATTCTATTCAGGGCAGGGATTTCTCCGCCCCAGTTTATATGGATAAAATAAACGGTGTAAGGATTGTTTGCATCAGGCTGGTATTTATGGACTTCATTAGGAAAAACCATATGAATTGTACCTGGGGTTAATATATATCTTTTCCCATTTACATAACAATATCCTCTTCCTTTCACAGTATAGGATATATGAAGTTCATCGGGATGTAAATGGGTGTTGGTTGACTGGAACGGAGTGGCTATCATCATGTTCGCACTGATCAATTTTATTTTATTGCCCAGCTTTTCTATAAAATGTTTTTGATCCATACCTGTTCCTCAAAGTAATTCCGTTTTTTAATTTCCCAGGTATACTTTATCTTCAGCATGGCGGTGTTCAAGCTCCGGTACGTTTTTTATGATACCAGACTGTACAGCCCACGGCCGGGGACAGCCGTGGCATCTTGAAAGCTTGTTAAAAGTCGTTACTGAAAAGTTTTATCCGGGCTGAAAAAACCTGCACCCGGCGTTAATTGGAGTATGACCGCAAAAACAACTTATTTCAGTCCGGCGGTCACCGCCGCAGGAAATCCAGAATTCCGTTGATTATTGTAAGCGGATGCGCCGGGCAGCCCGGCACGTACAGATCAACTTTATACCTGTTGAAAAAAGATCTTTCCAGGGCAGGGGAATCCTGAAACGCGCCGCCGCTTATCGCGCAGGCGCCGACTGCTATGACGATCCTGGGTTCGGGAATCGCCTTGAAGGTGTCTTCGAGGGCGCCGGCCATGTTTTCCGTAACCGGTCCGGTTATTATGAGGCCGTCCGCATGGCGCGGCGAAGCTACTGTTTCAATGCCGAACCTGCCCATGTCGAAGTTGACGTTTGAACAGGCGTTCAATTCCATTTCACAGCCGTTGCAGCCTCCGGCCGACACGTTCCTCAGCTTGAGGGATCTGCCGAATATTTTTACGATTTCCTTCCGGGCGCGGATCGCCGATTTGAAATAATCCGCCTCCGTGAGGCCGGAACCGATTTTGAGGAACTCCCGCGAGGTCGAAGACGTTTTGTGAAAATTACTGAAGGAAATCGCGTTTGCGGGGCATGACCGGACGCAGTCGTCGCAGAAAACGCATTTGCCCATATCCAGGGAAAGCGGTTGAAGGGAAATCGCGCTTGCCGGGCAAACGGAGATACAGGTTTGGCAGTTTCCGCACGAATCACCGTTCAGAACGGGGAAACCCCTGAACCTTTTTCTTATTTCCGCTTTCCTCAGATCGGGGATATATTGTTTACCCTGTTCAATCCTTATCTTTATCAAGTCAAGCATACTGTTGTCTCCGTTTAAAGATCGTGGCCGCAATATGAAAGGTCAAAGCTTTTATTGCACAACGGGAAATCGCTGACGCCTTCGCCTCTTACCGCCCAGGCAAGCCCCAGCCAGTTGGCGAAAGACGGATCCTTGACCTTGTATGTTGAAATTTCTCCTTTTTCACCGGTTATGCAGGCGTGCATTATTTCACCGCGGATTCCTTCCACCAGTGAAACGGTGAAACTTGCCGGCTCTAAAGTTTTGAGTTCTTTCCGCAACTCTCCGTCCTCCAGGTTTTCAATTTGTTCGATGACAAATTCCAGGGAGCGGCGGATCTCCATGTATCTCATAAACGACCGCGCGAAAACATCCCCGGTATCCAGCGATATCCGGTAAAACGGCGAAAATTTGTAAAACCCCCACGGATGGCTCGCCCTGATATCAAGTTTCAGGCCGGAAGCTCTCCCGGCCGGCCCGGTCATCCCTATGGCTTCCGCGGTTTTCCGGTCAAGAATGCCGGTTTTCTGCAATCGGGAGAGAACGCTTGGACAGTTGAACATTTTTTCGCACATCATCTCAACCCTGGTCTGCACATTTTTCAGCGTCTTCACAACATCGGCGGCAATGTCCTTTTCCAGATCGTAAACCACTCCGCCCGGCCTGACAAGCCCGCGCCCGAACCGGCTTCCGCAGATTGCGAGGAGCGAATTTATGACATAAGTCCTTGTCGCCCCGAAAAAGGCGCTGCCGGTCAGATAGCCGACGTCGCCGCAGATTGCGCCGAGATTGCCTATATGCACGCCCGCACGTTCCATTTCAAGGGCGATCGCCCTTATGGCTGCCGCTTTTTTCGGAACGGTGATCTTCATTTGCGATTCAAGCGCTTCGGAGTAAGCAGTCATGTTGGCGATGACGGAATCGCCGGCAATGGATTCCGCCAGTACCGCTTTCTTCATGAAGTCGGAGCCGCACAAAAGAGCTTCAACTCCGCGATGCTGGTAACCCAGCTGAATTTCCAGATGGCGGACTTTTTCCCCTTCGCACATGAAACGGAAATGTCCCGGTTCAATGACCCCGGCGTGAACGGGGCCGACCGCGACTTCGTGAATGCCTTCTCCTTCCACCCGGAAAAAAGGATAATCCTCCATGCGTTCCCGCGGGCCGCGGCAGTCATGCGGATAGCGCAGCGGCTTCAGCCACGGATGTCCCGACGGTTCAATCCCGAAATTTTCGTAAAATTCCCGTTCGTAATTGCAGAATGAAGGGATTTCCCGGGTAACGGATTCGTAACCGCCGGCGCCGTCCTTAAAAACGGCGGAGGAAACCAGCAGCCTGGAAGCGGCGTCATCAGCGAGAACAACGAATAATTTTACGCCTGCGGCTTCATTTCTGCCGAAAAAGGCAAGCGCCCGCATTCCTGAGCGGCAATGCTTTAAGATATCCTCCCTGAGTACGTCGATCGCGGTTTCCGGGATGTCTTTAAGTTTTAACGTCTGATTATTTTTTGTTATGATCCAATTCATTTCCATTTGCCTGAACTGCGATTTTTAAGTTTTAACGTATAAAGTCAGCGGCATTTTTTATAAGCTCCAGCGCCCATGACGGAAAACCGATTCCGATGGCAAGCGCGGCGGCAAGCAGAACCACCTGCGGAATATAACTGAACACGCCCGGCGTGAATTTATGTTTTTCCTCCGTTTCCGGGGCTCCGGAAACCATTTTCATGACCTGTCTTGACATTCCGTAAATAACCAGGGTCAGGCAGCTTATAAAAAAGATCAGCATGAAAATATGGCCGGCAAGCATTTCCTTTATGATCATGAGTTCACTGATGAAAGTCGAAAACGGGGGGAACGCGCAGATCGCCAGAAAGGAAAACACCCAGAGCCATGCGGTAAAATTGTCTTCCCTGAAAAGTCCGCGGACCGCTTTTATTTTTTTGCTGTGCGTCAGGCTGTAAATATTTCCCGCCGTAAGGAAGAACGCCGACTTGGCCAGCGAATGCCCGGCCATATGAAGCAGCGCGGCAAAAATACCCGCCCCTCCGAGCCCGAGCCCGGTCGCGATGATTCCCATATGCTCTATGGACGAATACGCAAGCATGCGCTTGTAGTTTCTGGCGTTTACTATAAAAACAGCCGAAATGAAAATGGAGATCAGGCCCATTGCCAGAAGAATGCTTTCGGAAAACTTTTCGAGTCCGGCCGGGAATGTTATTTTATGAATCCGCAATATTGCCAGAAAAGCAGTGTTCAGCAGCGTGGCCGAAAGCATGGCGGATGCCGGCGACGGCGCTTCGGAATGGGCATCCGGCAGCCAGTTGTGCATGGGAGAAAGTCCCATTTTGGTACCGAACCCCACCAGCAGAAAAGGCAGCGCCAGTTTCAGCCAGAAAGGATTGATCTTTCCGGCGTTTTGATTAAGATCCCGGAAAAACAATGAATCAATACTGACGCTTCCGACGGAAAGGAAGATTATGCCGATAAAGGCGAATGAAATGCCGATGGAACAGATGAATATGTATTTCCAGGCCGCTTCGAGGGCGGTTTTGTTCCCGTGATGGTAAACCAGCATGGCGCTGCTCAGGGTGGAAGCTTCGACAAAGACCCACAGCAATCCCAGATGGGCGGAAAGTATGGCCCCGTTCATGGAATCGACGAAAAGCAGCAGAAACACCGCGTAAAGCCTGCGCTTCGCGTCATTTTCGACTTCGTCACTGCGGTTCAGGAAACTGAGATGGTATACGGACACGGCCAGGAAAACCGCCGAAAGCAGCAGCAGAAATAAAATGTTCAGCTCATCGGTCCGGAAATATGCGCTCAGGCGTCCCGGCGAAAAGTAAAGGCCGGCGGAACATGACAAATGGAGAACGGCGTAAGCCGGGAGCAACACCTTCTGCAGGGTTAAAGAAGGACGCAGGAGAATAATCCCGGAAAAAAGCAGAGGAGCGGCCAGAATTATAAAAATAAGCATTTCGTTACCCCCTTAAGCCTTTCAGTTTGTCAATGTCCTGTTCCGGGAAAGTCTCCTGCATGCGGCGCAGGAAAACTCCGGCGAGGAACGCCCAGATAAAAATGTCCAGGGCCACGCCGAGACTGACGACGGCCGGCATTTCGCCCGCCATGGAAAGGGAAAGAAGAAATATCCCGTTCTCCATGAAGATATATCCGATGACATGGGTGATCAGTTTTTTTCTGGTCATGATTATAAAGATTCCCGCCATGATCGTCGATATGGAAACCCCGAAATATATCGGATTCACCGGATGCTGTACTTTCGACGTGATGCCGGCGAAAAGAAAGCCGACGGCGGTAAACAAACTGACAATTATCAGGGAATAAAGGTTGGGAATGTAAGGTTCGGTTTCCCTCAATATTTCATTATCCCTGATCACTTTCCGGAGATAGAGAGGAATGACGATCATTTTCAGGAAAAAAGTTTCGAATACAATAAAACCCGTCGTCAGAAGATCCCCGTGCGGAATATTGAAGAATACGGAGAGCACGAAAAGCAGGAAGCCCTGGAAAGCCAGAGCTTTTATGTAAGCCTCCAGTCTGCTGGTGACGGCGACGCACAGCATCGAGGCGGCGAAAAGGATGATCAGAGAGTTTTCGAAATTCATAGCAGTTTTTTAATTCCTGTAATAACGATAAAGAAAACAACCATACCCGTTACCGGG
>JAQUOK010000092.1 GCA_028717165.1 Victivallaceae bacterium
GATCATATGCCTGGTCAATATCCCCGCTATCATAGATAAGCGGCGTTCCTGCCATGTTACCGCCGGCATCGAATTTAACAGTCAGAAAATCCTTGTTGCCGCCGTTATCGGAATATCCCGCAACATTTATAATACCCGAGGCATCAATTGCGATCCCGCGGCCATATTCCCCGGCGCCATTATCAAAATTGCGGCTCCACAGAAGAGTACCGTTAGCGGCATACTTAAGTACCAGACAATCCCAATTGGCTCCATTATATGATACTCCGGATATGTAAATATTTCCGGCGCTGTCAAGTGCAATATCATATCCTGAGTCATTGAATCCGCTGTCGTAGTCCGCTTGCAGCAATAGCGTACCATCGGTGTCGTATTTAAGCAATAAGCAATTATAATAATTATTAGCAGAACTATACGTCATACCGGTTACATAAATATTATTGTCGCCAAAAACAAGTTTAAAGCCTCGATCATAATTGCCGCTGTCGTAGTTTCTCTTCCATATAAGGTTCCCGTCAGAATCATATTTAATAACTATACAATCTCCAGCGGAGTATCCGGTAATATAAAAATAGTTATTGTTGCTGTCATCAATACAAATTCCATATCCGATATCATCATCTGTTCCGTCATAACTTGAACTTGAATTTTCGCCATCATAAAAACGGCTCCAAATCATATCGCCCGCTGAATTATATTTTATAACTAAAATATCATATCCCATAGTTACATCTCTATAACATTTGCCGACAGCATAAACGTTACCGGAGTTATCCACTGCAATAGCATATGTTTCTTTACGTGCCGCTATTGATTCTATTGTTGAATAATATTTTTCCCATACTGTATTTCCATTTGCATCATATTCGCTGGTGAGAATATCATCTCCTGATATGCCGGTCGTATATATATAACCGGATTTATAGGTTATACCAAACGCTATGTCTCTTGCTCTTTTATCAATTAACCTGTACCAGGCCGCGCCCGATGGGGTAGATGAAGTTGGCGCTGGTATTGCAGGAATCGAACCGGGGACAGAATCAAAACCATAATAATTATCATAAACATACATTTTTTCATAAGCCTCAGGGATGGATTGTTTGTAGATAAACTGTTTGTCAGCTACAGAATAACTCCAATTATTATATACCCACACCCCGGTTGCGGGGATTCCTCTGATAACAACCGGTTCAATGTGCGTAGCATAAAAAGTATTGTGATGTATATCAATAGTTCCCCCGGCAGGAATTGTATCGGTATAATCTCCCAGGTCTGCGCCTCCGTGCATGTCGAAACTATGTCCGTTCCCATGGCCGAGTACCAGATTATAACACGCTTCGAAATTGTTAACGGGATAATCACGGGATCCGGCAATAGAATGACGACACCAGTCAAACCGATTTGCTTCGATTAAAGCAGTGGCGCCATGATAAAGAACGACACCATATCCAATACCAACCCGACGACAATGGTGTATGTCGTTATGATGGACATAGGCATCGACATAAGTGTATAACTTTATACCTGCATGGCTCCAACCGAATATTTCACAATTATCAATTTCAATATTAATAGTCCCTGTCAAGTCAAGCGGCGTACAAAGTCCTTCAGAATTGGGTAATTCCAAAGTAGAAGCTTGAGTTTCTTGATCCGGTCCCCTGACCCGTAAACCTGTAACGCGGACATCATCATTTAGTATTAAAAAAGAATTCAGGTTATTGGCAATGTCATCATTATAAATCAAAGCTCCCTCTGAACCGTTTTCCCCTCTTCCGCTGCATAAAGTTACACCTGCGGGAATTACTATTCCGCTTTCTCCAGTCAGATTTATCTCTGCGGTATCTGCTATATAAATAATATCTCCCGGAGTTGCGGTACTTAGGGCGGTCAGTAATTCATTTTTTGTCGAAACGATAATAGTTGCCTCGGCAGGAGATATAATATCGGTATATCCCACTCCTCCACCTACCGGATTGGCAGTTGAATTATCCAGAAAACCATAATATTCCAGGCAGTAATGCTGCCTGATTTCATCAGCATCCATGCTCCTTGACATAATTTGCAGATTATCTATTTTTCCGCAAAATGAGCCGCTGTAGACATTTTTTCCGATATCCAGATATGTCGCCTGAGAATTATCCACGGAATAGCCTTCCAGACAATTCAGTTCCCTTTCCTTTTGGCCGTTTATATAAATAGCCATTGTATTACCGGATTTTACCGCGGCAATGTGGTACCACTTACCCTCTTCGAGAGCCGTGTTACTTTTTACTCCGGCCCAATTTCCCCAACTGGAATCTCCGGGATAATCGGCCTCATTTATCCGGTAGAGAAAATATATTCGCTTATCGCCGTTATATCCGCGATGGAATATCCTGAACAGATTGTTATTAACTATATTTTCCCAGCTTGCCCATTGAGACGGATTTATACTCATTTCAATTGTAACGTCGCCCGGAATATTCAGGCTGTTTATGTCCTGGCAGCGCACATAGTCGTCTGTGCCGTCAAATTCCAGCGCTGTGCCTGATATCCCGGCGCCCCAGCAGGTTGCCGTGTTCATATTATATAATGTCCCATCATTTCCATATGCCGACGAATCATTGACTGTATTGCCTGTTCCTTCCTCAAACAGCCATTTACCGCAAGTGAACTTTTCCAGGTAGTTTCTGAAAACCGTGTTTTTGTCAAGCGCATGTGAATATATGGTGACTTCGTCCAGTTTTCCGCAAAATGAGCCGCTGTAGACATTTTTTCCGATATCCAGATATGTCGCCTGGGAATTATCCACAGAATAGCCTTCCAGACAATCCAGTTCCCTTTCCTTTTTGCCGTTTATATAAATAGTCATTGTATTACCGGATTTTACCGCCGCGATGTGATACCACTTACCTTCCTCGAGGGCCGTGGTACTTATTACTCCGGCCCAATTATCCCAACTGGAATCTCCGGGATGAGCAGCTTCATTTATCCGGTAGAGGAAATGTATTCGCTTGTCGCCGTTATATCCGCGATGGAATATCCTGAACAGATTGTTATTAACTATATTTTCCCAGCTTGCCCATTGAGACGGATTTATACACATTTCAAGCGTAATGTCACCCGGAATATTCAGGCTGTTTATGTCCTGGCAGCGCACATAATCGTCTACGCCGTCAAATTCCAGCGCTGTTCCCGGTTTGCCGGTTACCCAGCAGGTTGCCGTGTTCATATTATATAATGTCCCATCATTTCCATATGCCGACGAATCATTGACTGTATTGCCTGTTCCTTCCTCAAACAGCCACTTGCTACAATTGAATTTTTGCAGGTAATCATCAAAAACAGTATCCTCGTCAAGGGCATATGAATATATTGTCAATTCGTCCAGTTTTCCGCAAAATGAGCCGCTGTATACATTTTTCCCGATATCCAGATATGTCACCTGGGAATTATCCACGGAATATCCTAACAGACAATCCAGTTCCCTTTCCTTTTTGCCGTTTATATAAATAGCCATTGTATTACCGGATTTTACCGCGGCAATGTGGTACCACTTACCCTCTTCGAGAACCGTGTTACTTTTTACGCCGGCCCAGTTTCCCCAACTGGAATCTCCGGGATAATCGGCCTCATTTATCCGGTAGAGGAAATGTATTCGCTTGTCGCCGTTATATCCGCGATGGAATATCCTGAACAGATTGTTATTAACTATATTTTCCCAGCTTGCCCATTGAGACGGATTTATACACATTTCAATCGTAATGTCGCCCGGAATATTCAGGCTGTTTATGTCCTGGCAGCGCACATAATCGTCTACGCCGTCAAATTCCAGCGCTGTTCCCGGTTTGCCGGTTACCCAGCAGGTTGCCGTATTCATATTATATAATGTTCCATCATTTCCATATGCCGACGCATCATTGACTATACTGCCTGTATTTTCATTAAAATTCCAATAACCGACGCAGTCGTCTCCAGTTACAATATTGCATATGCCGGCAAGTAATACAGCGATAAGTAACAACACTTTTTTCAAAAGTCCTTTTATTTGTGGATATAACATGATATCTGCCTTGGGTAAAAGGGTTAATTTTTTCACTTGTACCGGTTATACTTGGAAGCAAATTTAAAGACTCTTATATTATATATTGCCTGAAATTATGGCTTCCGGATATTAATACTGACAGAACGAATCGTCCTGTTATATTTTCCGTCCATGAATGAGAACCGTCAAATCCTAAACATATTCCTGCAACAATTAGAATGAAACGACTGCTATTCCATAAACTTTAAGTTCAGGGATCGTAAAATTAACAATTTTTTTACCGCCGGCTTCGGTTAATGTATAAGAAAGCTGTATCTTTTCCTTGTTGTCAGGACTGATATATTCTATTTTCTTAACCTTGTTTCCTTTCGGTAAAACCAGTGCTGTTTTGATTTCTGCTGCCGTTTTATTTAAGTTGTAGTTAATGTAATGGAGAACAATTCCGGCTTTTTTTAGCCGTTTATAAGGGAGGATATTTATATCCTTGGACGGAGTATTTATTTTTACCAAACTGCTTTTTGCCGCTTCCTGAATAACTTGCTCCAAGTCTTTTTCACCGGGCAGGAAAATCGCTTTTCCCTTGCCATAAGGCGCTTCTGTTTTTTGATTCGTCTTTTGCAGTTTTAATGCCGCAAAAATTCCAGGTTCAGTTCTCTTTTCAACGAATTCAGTATAATCTCCAGTTTTACCGGTAAAGACAAGAGTGCCCCCGGCCAGGACAAAATTCCTTACGGTGTCAATCTGCTTATCACTGAGGCAACGGTTGTTTATTAAAAACAGCACCTCAGTATCCTTGAGGTTTTGTCTGTCGAAGTTTCTTATCACCCTGAACGGCAGGCCGTTATTAATCAGGGGCAGAAGCTCTCCATGCTGCTTCCCCCACGGAGTCGGAATCGTGACCGAGACATTTGTGTACATATCCGCGCTGTCGGCAAAAAGCGTTTTATTGGCCTTAAAAAAACGCAGATAATCACTGATGGCTTTAAGCGCTGAAGCATTGATCCCCCGTGGCGGAATACTGTCGAAACCGTAACAAACTATTCCCGGAATACTATTGCAGGCGATAACAATAGCAAGATTCAATTTGAGTTTTTCGGGAGATAACATTTTGCTTGTGTTAGGGTGGTCCCAGGTATATTCGTAATCATAGACTGGTTTGTTGCCGGCAATGGCCTTGGTAATGAGCGACCTTTCCAACATTAAGCGGGGCTCTAAAGCGCAGGCCTCAAAAATTATGAAATCTTCGTAGTCGTAAGGGTGTACCGAACCGGAGCTGTTGAAGCGCGGGCTGATATTGGCGCTTACGGTTATATCCGGTCTGATCTTGCGCAATTGTCTTCGGGTTTTTTCTATAGCCTCGGCGCAAGTGTAGAACTGCTGCCATTCTATGTATTCTCTGAAGAGCCTGGGATCAATATTATCTTCTATTTTCAACTGCGCAAGTTCTTTAGTTGAGATCCCGAAAATTGCCTTCATCTCTTTCTCATTAAATCGGGACAGTATATATTTCCTGAACTTTTCCTGACAGTTTCGGCAATAGCATGGACTGTGATTATATTGATTATCCAGCATAATTCCGTCGGGATGAAAATATTTGACCATTTTTATGATATGGTCCAGACAGCAGTCAAAAGCCGGAGTGTTATAACATAACTTGGCGTTCAGAAAGAATTTATCAGGATTACCGAATAGATCCCTCCGTAACCACTCAGGATGTTTTCCGACCAGTTCATGCCAGGAAATATCATGGCTCATATGCATTAGACTAGCATATAATAAAACCTTGAACCCGTTTTTCTGATAATCCGTTATTGCCGCTTTCAATTCATTATCGGAAACCAGCCCGGTGCCGATGTTGCTATGTTCCATCGCCATCACCAGCAAGGTGCCGATACCATACTTATTTTTAAGCTCCGGGATCCATTTCTTTCTTTCGGTAATGATTTCCACGCTCGGGTTCCCTTTGGCATGAGGTTTCCATGGCCATATTTGGTGAATAGAATTTTGAGAGCCCAGTTTGTTACTGTTGAACGTGTTTGGATTTTGCGGCGCCGGTACCGGATAAGGTACTGCCGGCGGACGTAAACAGGTTGGGCTTACTCCTGCTTTTTCCAGTTTGACATCATCGAACCAGACGGTTCCGTCAGCATACCATAAAAGCAGAGCGATATTACACCTGACAGCCTGGTATGGAATTCCTATGGGTACTGTAAATTCCTTTGTCAATTTACGCCAGTCTTTAGAATCATTTTCGCCCTTAACATATTTTTCGTATTGATAAACGACATTTCCGTAAGTTTTATTGTTTTCATCCCCGAATGAAATTCTTGCAAAAATCCCGGAAAGGCTTCCCGTTTTCACAACCCCAGGTTTGACCTTGTCAGTTTTATACCATACGCTGAACCGATATTTCTCTCCAGGACTGACTGTAAGCGGAGATTCCGACAGAACTATTGTTGCGTCTTTTGCGCTCCCGCTTATCTTTAAGGCTTTTTGGCCGGTATGCCTGTTGGTTTCGTCGAGGCCGGCGAGGCCTTTTTTACTGCCGTACTTCTTTACTTCCCAGAAAGGCGGCAAACCTTCTTCAAAGCCGGGATCAGGCAGGTCTGCCGCGTTAACGCCGGATTCTTTTTCAAGTGTTATATCATCGAACCATGCGGTTCCCTGGGCATGCCACAGAAAAAATGCGATATAACATTCCAGCGAATTGCTGTTTTCACTGACGAACGGTACGATGACCTTGGTTTTTACTTCGGTCCACTCTCCGCACTGCCCGAAATTTTTCACGTATCGTACTGCGGATTTACCGGTATTGGCGATAAAAGTAAAGCGTACCATAATACCGCGGTTATCTGCCGCAGGTAGAATAAAATCTTTCGTCTTATACCAGAATTTAAACAAATATGTTTCTCCGCTTCTTACCTTTATTGCCGGATAGCAGGTAGCTCCGGTTCTGTCGTCGGCCGTACCGCTTATTCTTAAAGAGAATTTTCCATTATGGGAAATTGTGTCGTCTTCGGCAATATCGCCTTTCCCGGCAAAACGACGGATTTGCCAATGCGGCTTTAAGCCGTTTTCAAAACCGGGATTCATAATAATGTTGCCGGCAGAAAGTTTTCCGCAACTTATCCCTGCCCACAATCCGAAGGTTAATAACGCGAATGTTCTCAGCAATTTATCTTTGGACAGAACGAACATATGTTTTGCTCCTGTTTTTTTCAGTGTGGATTTCCGTTCCGGTGTAAATCAGAACCGGATATGCTTTCTGGTTGTCGTTTTACGAATGAGATTTATTCCAGTATCCGATATCCTTACGGAACTTCAAACATACTTTGGAGGCTTTCTCCAACTGCCGCCTTTTGTTTGGCGGCGTGAAGATCGCAAAAAAGGATGTTTGCCTTATTCAGATGACGCGGCCTTAAAGTTCGACTTGTATTAGCCTCGCCTTCCAAATCAGCCGTTACATTTTCAGGATATGACATTTGCCCATAGCCGTCGGTAACTATCCCGACTGCGGACGGATTAGTAATTTTGATGTTGCAAACATGATATGTGGAATAATTTGTCCAGAAAACGGGAACATAAATATAACTGGTAACGGAATTGCCGATGATATCTTTATCGGCAGGACATACAAAAACGCTTCCGTGATAACGGGGCCGCTGACTGCCAAAATCAAAATTGGCGTTCAAATCTTTCTTCAATACCCAGTGCCAGTATTTTTCATACCATTGAAGGCCTGTTCCCGGACTTAAATACGCTGTCGGAAAATATCCTTCATAATCCTGACTATAAAACCCAATGGCGCTTCCTATTTGTTTAAGATTCCCCATGCAGGCGATTTCCTTGCTTTTTTCCCTGGCTTTGCCAAGTGCGGGAAGCAGCATTGAAGCAAGTATTGCTATGATGCCGATTACTACCAGCAATTCAATCAATGTGAATTTGTCTGCCGATAACCATTTGTGATTTTTGTCTCTTTTTTTCATGTTTCCCTCCGGGGTTAAGTTTTATATGCTAAGATGTTTTTAGCGGGCCTGAAACCGTCTTGCCTTCATACCATTCCGGTTCCAGAATTACCGCCTTATCGTGTTTTCCGTTCTGCGTCAATTGCAGGTGGATATATTCCAGTAAAGTATTGGCATATTTATTGAGGTCCGGATAATAGCCTGAAATATTATACGGATTGGAAACAAATTCATTAAAACCATATGAAATAATTGAAATATCCTGCGGGACTCTTATTTTTTTTATTTGCAAATATTTATACAAGGCTTCAGCATCAGGCGGGCCATAACAGTAAATCGCCGTGATCTCTTTCCTGGAACGGATAAGCTGTTCGAAAGCGGCGGATACCGGTATGCTGTTATCGATCACGCTCAAAAGTTCAGACGAAATTTCTAATCCGTAATGCAGCATGCTTGCATAAAAACTTTGTTCGCGAAGTTTTTGTACCTCGCTATTGTAGGATTTCTTCAGTATGCAGGCAATTTGCCGGTGGCCGGAAGCAACCAGGCGGCCTATGCTGTCGTTTATTATTTTTCCCTGGTCGTAATCGACAAAATTATATTCATTTTTCATATTGCTG
>JAQUOK010000093.1 GCA_028717165.1 Victivallaceae bacterium
ATGAGCGACGGTTTGCAGAAAGTCGCCGGCGAAAAGATGAAACAGATATTGCATTTCTTTACCAGCAACCGTTTTGTGGCGGTTCTTGCCGGGACTTTGATAACTGCGGTGATCCAGTCTTCAAGCGCAACTACCGTGATGGTGATCGGTTTTGTTAATGCCGGCCTGCTGAACCTGATTCAGGCAATCGGGATCATTTTCGGAGCCAATATCGGGACGACGGTTACGGCTCAGATTATTTCGTTCAAGCTTTCCGGCCTTGCCCTGCCTGCAATAACTCTGGGATTGCTGATAATGTTCTTCAAACATCGTCTCGCCAAAGGCTGGGGGGAAACTTTGCTCGGATTCGGACTGCTCTTTTTCGGTATGACGATTATGAGCGACGAACTGAAACTGCTTGGTACCTTTCCGTCATTTATCGATTTTTTCAGGAGCTTTGACTGTACCGGCGTCAATGGGATCATGCCGATCGGGCCGGTGCTGGGCGCTATCGGGATCGGAACTTTAATGACCGTTATTGTTCAAAGCAGTTCGGCGACGACCGGTATTATACTGGCGCTTGCGGGCGGCGGCCTGATCAACTTCTATACTGCGGTGCCGCTGGTTATCGGGACGAATATAGGCACTACCATTACTGCGGTGCTGGCTTCGTTGGCCGCCAACCGGCGCGCCAAACAGGCCGCCTGCGCCCATTGTCTGTTCAACTTCAGCGGCGCTATCGTTATGATAATATTGTTTTATGTTCCCTGGGGGAACAGCGGAGTGCCGGTCTTCATGTATTTCATAAACAGCATAACCAGCGGCGACGTATTTGCCGCGGTGCCGCAGAATATTGTCCGGCACATAGCCATGGCGCACACGTTTTTCAATGTGTTCAATGTTATCCTGCTCCTGCCTTTCATCGGCGCGATCGCCGCGGTATGTTCGTTCATCGTTCCCATAACCGGCGACAAGGATGAGAAGGTTCAGGCTCTGGAACCGCATCTGCTTAATACGCCGTCAATCGCTCTGGAACAGGCGGTGCAGTCTATCCGGTATATGGTCAGGGAAGCCTGGTCGATGATCGACTGTGTTATTGCCGAACATTTTATCCCGCAGAAAGTTGATGAGGAAGATTTCGAGAAGCTGGCTGACCGCGAGGACAAGATAGATGAACTGCAGGAGGAAATAACCGAATATCTCGTTCAGATAACCCGCCGGGAACTTTCGGACGAACAGGCTGGTCTGGTTCCGCTCCTGATGCACTGTACGAATGACGCCGAGCGCATTGCCGACCATACCGCCAATATTATTACCCTGACCAAACGTCTGGCGAAAGCCAGAGAACAGTTAAGCCCGGAAGGACAGGATGAAATTAATATCCTGTGGAAAATACTCAGCGACCAGGCACATAATGTGGTTAAGGCCCTGCACGGTACCGACAGCGACAAGGTTAATTACGCCATCAGGGATGAAAAGAAAATCAACAAACTGGTGGATAAATACGAAAAAAATCATATCAACCGTCTCAAGGATGGTAAATGTAATCCTTTGATGGGCGTGATTTTCATTGAAATGCTTGCCGAAATGGAAAAGATCGGCGATCACCTCTGCAATATTGCCGAGCGTGCTCCGGAGATTCAGAAGCAGTACGTAAGCCTGGGAAGATCGTAACCGGTTATTTTCTCTCTGCGCATTATATGAATATTGAGAGCGGTTTTTACTCCTTGAAATCTTTCCTGAAAAGAATTTCCGGGTTGTTCCCCGGATACTTATGAGACCGGCGTCCGTAAAAGGCGTTGCTGAAAAAATCTTATATTTTTTTGTATAGAATTTGCATCTTCGGGAAATGCGTATATTGTACGGTTCGCTGTTTGTAAACGGCGTGTCATAAATTCAGATTAACTTGGATATTGAAAATACTATAAATTCAGGAGCGATATAAAAATGTACGCAATCATCAAAACTGGCGGAAAACAGTATAAGGTAAAGCAGGATGAAGTCCTTGCGATAGAGAAAATTGAAGGCGAAGCCGGGAGCAAATTGACTTTTGATGAAGTTCTTGCCGTGGGCGAAGAAGGCAAAAGCCTGAACGTAGGGGCTCCGCTTGTTGAAGGCGCTAAAGTCGAAGCTGAAATTGTGGAACAGTTCCGCGGCCCCAAACTGATCGCCTTCAAAATGAAACGGCGCAAAGGCTACCACCGCAAAATCGGGCATCGCCAAAACCTTACCAAAATAAAAATTTCTGCTATTAACGCATAATTACAGAAATAATTCCGCCGCAGCTGCGGCCAAATGTGTCTATATTAATGGTTCCGGTTAATAGCTGTGAACCATTTTTTTTATAAACGGCAAAGGGAGAAATGATATGAAGTACGATGATAACGGAGCTTTGATACAGTGTGAACTGGAAGGGATCAAATTAATCAATCGCGGAAAAGTCCGGGACATCTATGATCTGGGCGACAGTCTCCTTTTTGTCGCAAGCGACCGTCTGAGCGCTTTTGACGTGGTTATGCCTAACGGGATTCCCTGCAAAGGGGAAGTGCTGACCAGGATTTCACTGTTCTGGTTCGAAATGATGGATTTTGTGGAAAACCATCTTATTTCCGCGGATGTTTACACCCGCCCCGAACTGGCGAAATATGCCGGCGCCCTGGAGGGGCGCTCGATGATTGTTAAAAAAGCGAGGCCTCTGCCGGTGGAATGTATTGTCCGGGGGTACCTTATCGGCAGCGGCTGGAAGGATTATCAGAAGACCGGCGAGGTATCCGGCATCAGACTGCGGAGCGGTTACCGGCAGGCGGAAAAACTCGATGAAACCTTATTTACGCCTTCCACCAAAGCCGAACAGGGATTGCATGATGAAACTATTTCCTTTGACAAAGTCATCGCCATTCTCGGCAAAGACCAGGCGAACGGGATTCGGGATCTTTCGATAAGGATTTACTCGACGGCTCATGATTATGCCAGAGCCAGGGGGATTATTCTGGCTGATACCAAATTCGAGTTCGGCGTTTATGAAGGCAGGACGATTCTTATCGATGAAGTTCTGACTCCGGATTCAAGCCGTTTCTGGCCGGCCGATAAATATGAAGTGGGCTGCAGTCCGGTAAGTCTGGATAAACAATACGTACGTGATTACCTTGAAACCCTCGACTGGGGAAAAACGGCTCCCGGCCCCGTCCTTCCGAAAGAAGTCGTAGAGAAAACGACGGAAAAATATCTGGAAGCCTATCGCGCGATTACCGGGAAAGAGTTTTAATATCATTTTTCCGTATTTCACCCGGCAAGCAGCTGCGGGCGCGGCTTCGCGCCGTAACTTCTGCGTTCGATATACTCAGAATTTGGGGCGTGTGTCACGGAGCAGGCTGCTCCTATATAGACGCAACGTATTTCTAGTGTTAAGTCAATCATCGGTTGACCCATGGCACGGCTGGGGACAGCCGTGGCTTCGGGAAACGCAGGTAAAAGATAAATGATGTAGCCGCCCCTGTCCCTAGGGGCGTAAGCGACATTAGACGTTTGACTTAACACTAGTTGCCAGCTCCCGTTTGCGGGGGCTTTTCTCCCTTGTACCAGATGAAACAGAGGCTTTTGAAGCGTACGGCGAAAGGAAAGATCATGAAAAAGAACATAGCGGCATAAAGACGGAAGGTCGAAAATCTTTTCGTTTTCCGTCCGGAGGTGACAAGCTTAATGTCGTCGATGATCTTAAAAACTTTATTATTTTTTTGCCCCACCTGATGCATTTTTTTGAAAGCCATATTTCCTCACTGGCGTAAACTTTTTCGCTGAAACCGCCGACCGCGTCGAAACATTCCTTTAAAACATAAAAATATGAACCGGTGGCGAGGGACATTTTTACGGAAACGTAATTCCAGAGGTTCACAAATCCGGTAATAAATATATCCTGAGGCGCGTCGAAAATCAGAGTGACCCCGCCGCCGCAATAGTTGCGGTTGATAAGATTGTCGAATGTCCTTTTAAACAATTCTTCCGTAACGAGCGTATCGGCATCGAGGAAAATCAGATATTTGCCCTGCGCCGCTTCCGCTCCCCGGTTGCGGGCCCGGGAAATCTGGTTGCAGGGTTCAAAAATAACCGTCGTTCCATACGAACGGGCGATTTCCGCCGTCCTGTCGGCGGAGTTGTTGTCAACGACGATGATCTCGCCATGCAGTTTTACGGCATTCATGACCTTAACTGCCGCTTCAAGGGTTGCAGGCAGGAATTCCTCTTCGTTATATGCCGGGATAATTATTGAATAATCAATCATATTGCGGTTTTCCATGACGTCAGGGATCTATTTCCGGCCTGGACGGCCGGGACATGAGATTTTTGAGCGCTTCTCCGGGAGTTTTGTTTTCATAGAGAACGGCGTAAATTTCATTGATGATCGGGCATTCGATGCCGGTTTGCCGGGCGAGCGCGTGGGCGCTCTGTGCGGTTTTTACGCCTTCGGCAACGACCATGCCCATGGCAGTCAGTATCTCGTCAAGTTTTTTGCCCCGGCCGAGTTCCTCCCCGACGTGGCGGTTGCGGCTGTGTCCGCTGCAGCAGGTGACTATCAGATCGCCGATGCCGCTCAGACCCGAAAAAGTCAGGGGGTTGCCGCCTAAAGCTTCGCCCAGACGGCTCATTTCTGCAATGCCGCGGGTTATCAATGCCGCTTTGGGATTATCGCCGAGCTGCATGCCGTCAACGATGCCGGCGGCGACCGCCATGACGTTTTTCAGCGCTCCGCCGAGTTCCGTGCCGATTACGTCGCTGCCGGTGTAGACCCGGAACGTTTCTTTCATGAACGTTGCCTGGACTTTCAAGGCGGCGTTTTCATCTTCCGAAGCGGCGACAACGGTGGTGGGAACACCTTTGATGACTTCCTCGGCGTGGCTGGGGCCGGACAGAACCGCGTATGAACATTTTCCCAGGACGTCCGCACAGATTTCGCTGACGCGCAGGAGAGAACCGTTTTCTATGCCTTTGGCGACGTTGACCAGCAGATGGCGTTCAGCATTGAAAAATTTTTTGAATTGTTCCAGCACCCGGCGCGTATACTGGGCAGGAGACGCCAGCAGGATCAGTTCACTGTCCGCGACAGCTGCGGACATATCCTTTTCGAGGCGCAGGTTCTCATGGAATTTGTATCCCGGCAGAAACTGCGTATTTTCGCGGCAGGCCGCCATTTTGTCGAGGTATTCCGGGAAGGGGCCCCACATGGTTACCTTATGGCCGTTTTGGCAGAGCAGCATGGACAGGGCCGTGCCCCAGGAGCCGTCGCTTAAAGTCGTTATCTTCATTAATTTTTTTCAACCTTTTTTCTTTTCGAATCTGCTTTCGGTGCCGTTGAGCAGGCGTTTGATATTGGCGGTATGTTTCAGTATGGTCATGATTGACAGAAAATACAGAAAGGCCAGGACGTAAGGGGAATGATAATAGTTTGGGCGGCCGAACCAGGATATTAAGGTGGCGCATACCGGCAAAACTGCCGCTGCCGATAAACTGGCAAGTGAAACATAACGGCTCAGCAAATACACCGCAATCCACACGATTCCGGCGATTATAAATGAAAAAGGAGCAAGCGCCAGCAACGCTCCGGCGGCAGTGGCGACCCCTTTACCGCCGCGAAACCAGAGATATACGGGAAACATGTGTCCGAGTACGGCGCACAAAGCGGCAGCCATCTGGGTGAGGTGGTAACTGTCGTCAATATACTTGTTTTGCAGGAGGAGCGTAACTACAAGGACAGGAATGAAACCTTTCAGAAAATCAAGGGTGAAGCACAATCTGCCGTTCCATTTGCCGATTACCCGGGTGACATTGGTGGCGCCGATATTCCGGCTGCCGAGTTTTCGTATATCCATGCCGTGCCGTTTGCCGATGAGGTATCCCCAGGGAATCGCCCCGATCAGATAGGAAATAAGGCATATAAGGAAAAGAATTAGTATTGTTATTGTTGACATTCTTCGACTCCCATTGTAATTTTATTTTTAAGATTCCCTATTAGTTTATACTAAGTGGCGTTTTTTGCAAACAAAAACAGGAAAGTTAATGAAATATGAATAAGGCCGATTTGATCTTTGCCGCCGGTGAAAATTCCGCGGATATACTTTATGCCAGCGGCTTTCAGGCACCTGATCCGTTCATTTACTTTTCCTGCCTTCAGGAACATGCCGTAATCGTTTCCGCGCTTGAGCAGGATCGCGCCGAAAGGGAATGTAAAACGAATATCACTATTTTCGGGCGCAATGAGTTCTCAAAGGACGACAAGGCAAGCGATCTGGATGTGATCTGTTCGCTGGCGCAGAGCCGTGAAATCAGCGAATTCAGGGTGCCGCACGATTTTCCGCTCGGCCTTGCCGACGATTTGCGGAAGCGGGGCCTGGCGGTAAGGGCCGAAAAAGGGGTTTTTTACCCGGAGCGCCAGTATAAATCCGAAGGAGAAATATCTCTCATCGAGGCGGCGCAGCGGGTTGCGGAAACCGGAATGCGGCGCGGTATTGGTATCATCAGAGAGGCATCCGTCAATAATGACCGCATACTGGAGTGGAACGGCAATATCCTGAGTTCGGAAATACTGCAGGCGGAAATTAATATCGCCATGCTGCGTCTGGGCGGCTTTGCCGATGCGACGATTGCCGCCTGCGGAGGACAGGCCGCCGAGCCTCATAACACCGGTTCCGGCCCGGTTTATGCGGGGAAACCGCTGATCATGGATATTTTCCCGCGGATGAAAAAAAGCGGCTATTGGGGGGATATAACCCGGACGATCGTTAAGGGCGGAGCTCCGGAAATCGTCAGGAAAGCTTACGAGGCAGTTTTCGAAGCGCGCGAGTATGCGAAAACCTTGATCCGGCCCGGAGCCGTTCCCGCTGAAATCCACCAGGCGGCCAAGGAACTGATGGAAAGGCACGGTTTCCGTACCGGGCGTCAGGACGGGCGCAATTTCGGTTTTTTTCATGGGCTTGGGCACAGTGTCGGACTGGCAATCCATGAGAAGCCGCCTTTGTGTCCGGTGAACAGCGAGCCGTTACGGGGAGGGGAGGTAGTTACGGTGGAGCCGGGGTTGTACTATCCGGAATGGGGCGGAGTGCGGCTTGAGGATATTGTCGTGGTGACTCCTGACGGCTGCCGTTGTCTGACCGCAATGGAAAATATCCTTGAAATAGAGTAGTCGTTAAGTTGTACGCGACGGCTTTACTGCCTTGATTATGAAGCAAAATAGACTTTTTCAGTAACGACTATTTAAAGGTTTTTCAGTAACGACTGGAGTAAAATGAACGACATACAATTTGTCCGAATAAAGTGTGAAGATATTCCGGAACTGCGTGTTGCCGCGGCAACGATATGGCCGGAATGTTATGCCGCTATCCTTAGCCGGGAGCAGATCGAATACATGTTGAACCGGATGTATTCGCCGGAAAAGATAAAACATGAAATCGAGCATGAAAAGATCCATTATTTTTTTATTTGCCATGACGGCGCCAAGATCGGTTTTCTGTCGCTCGGCCCGTACCCTGAAATTGCAGGGCGGGCGAAACTCCACAAACTTTATCTTTATCCCGAATTTCACGGCAAAGGCCTGGGAACCGCTTCCTTAAGGAAGGTTTTTGAACTGGCGTCTGAACAGGGGTATTCGTCAATATGCCTGAATGTCAATAAAAATAATCATCCCGCGATAAAAGCCTATGAGCGCAACGGTTTTGTAAAACTCGAAGCGGTGGTGAATGATATTGGCGGCGGTTATCTAATGGATGACTACGTGATGCTTGCCGTGATTCAGTATTAACGATATTTGCTGTTACTTTTTTTTACCGGGAGATTGGCCGGCCGGTACGTATTTAGTATCGGTCGAATGGCAGAACGGACATTCTGCCGCTGCCGGACTGCTGCCGGCGGTTTTTTTCCGGGCTGATGACGGCCGGTAAGGGAAATCTTTGCCGCAGGCATTGCAGTGATAAGTAAAACCCATGGGCTTACGGCATTTTGAACAATATTGTTTATTTATATCTTTAAACCTGCGGATTTCCCGATGTCCGTCACTGCATATTATATTGTAACGGCATAGAGGGTCGTCTACTTTCGGAGCCGCCATGACGAAATTCCAGGTTCCCAGAAGGATAATCGCGGCGCAGGAAAAAGCGCAGAACGTGGTAAACGCTTTAGATGGACGGCGTTCCGACTCGTATAAGTCAACCAGATAATCCACCAGAATGACGGCTATTGCCATAAGAAAATATTTTTCCGCTTTCTGATGAAAATAATTCTTGATCTTATGAATTTGCGGAGGATTGTCGGTAATGATTATCTGCGTTCTCCTGGACGGTTCCGGTTCGCCCGCAGTCGGCGAAGCCGGTTCATCCGCCGGTATTGCCGGATAAGCGCCTTGGGAGCTGAGTCGCCGGCGCGAAGACACGCCTGCCGTGATCGGGTCTCCGACCATGGTGGACGGCGGCCGCCCCATATCGGAGAAATGTCCGGTATCCAGCTTGTCCGGCAGTGAGAAACTGGAAGTTTCCGGAACGACGTTTTCTTCTCCGCACCTGACGCATTCGATTACTGTGCCCGCCAGCTCTTTTTCTGC
>JAQUOK010000094.1 GCA_028717165.1 Victivallaceae bacterium
TATCGCCGGAGGAAGTGATCGAACGGGAGATTTACGCGGTGGAAGCGGTGGAGGAGCAGAAAGACGTTTTTGAACCAATCGCGCCGAATTTTTCGGCATTTCCGGGAGAAGCGTCAAGGGAAAAGCAGTCCGAACTGGTTCACGGAATATTGAATTCCAGGGATCGTTTCAATCTGTTTAGAGGGGTAGCCGGAGCCGGTAAAACTTCCACGCTTCAGGAGTTGTGCCGGGGACTGCGTTCAGGCGGACTTGAAAACATTCATCTGATCGCCCCGACTAATTCGGCGGCGGACGTATTGAAACAGGAAGGCTTTGAGCAGTCGCAAACCGTGGCGGCTTTTCTCCTGAGCCAGAAAAAGCCACCTGCGGGAAGTTATGTGATTATTGATGAGTCGGGCTTAAATTCATTGCGCGAGGGTGTTGAACTGATAAAAACGGCGCGAATGAATAATTACCGGGTTCTCTTTGTGGGGGACGCGCGCCAGCATACGGCGGTGGAATCGGGCGATTTTTTCCGCCTGCTGGAGGATCATTCAAAGATAGAAAGTTTTTCACTGAGCGACATTTACCGCCAGCAAAACGAGGAATACCGGCGCGGGATTTCAGAGTGCGCGTTAGGCAAATTCGAGGCGGCGTTCGAGCGTTTTGACCGGAACGGATTTATCCGTGAGGGAAAAACGAAATATCTTGAAGAAGCGGCAGAGAGCTATATGGAATATACTGAGAACGGCGAGTTCATCGACCGTTCTCTACTGGTGGCGCCGACGCATGAGGAAGGCGATAAATTGACCGCCGCGGTCCGGGCAAAACTCAAAGCGTCCGGCTCGGTCGCTTCAAGCGGTAAAACCGCGAAAATCTTCCGGACGTGGAGTAAGCCGAAAGCCTATTTGAAGGACGCGGCGAATTATGCTCCGGGAACTGTGATCGCGTTCATTCGGAATATGAAGGATATCGGCCGTGCGGGTGAAACGGCAACGGTCGAACGCAGTGAAGACGGAATGCTTTACCTCGACAATGGAAAATGCCTGTATGCGAAAGCGGCGTCAGATTTTATTGAAGCCGGTGAGATGCGTGAAATCGAACTCTGTAAAGGCGACCTGATCCAGTTTAATGTCAATCTGCGCGACCGGAAGATTTATAACGGCAATATCGCCCAAGTCACGGATACACCGGGAAAAGTGATGCTGTTATATCCGGACGGTAAACCGCGTGAGCTGATTGATATGCCGCCGGATTATTCGACATTCAAATACGGCTGGGTGACGACTTCCCACAAAGCGCAGGGGCGCACCGCCGAAACGGTGGTCGTGGCGGCGCAGGCGCTGGACCGCAAAGCGTTTTATGTGGCGTTGAGCCGGGGACGCAGCCGGGTGGCGCTGCACTGCCCGGAAAAAGAGTTTTTGAAGCAGCAGTTGAATTTCCGGATCGGTGACCGCTTAAGCGTACATGACCTTGCCGGAGACGGACAAATCCCGTCAAAAAATCTCCTGCCTTTGTCTAAAGACGCACGTTCACGGAAGACGAAAACCCTGCCGGATATGACTTATAAGAGTATCGCGGAACGGGCCCGCAAACTCATGAAAAAGATCAAACGCCTGGCAGGTAATTTACTCAGCGTCAAGCGGAAAATATCCGTCCGCCGCGCCCGGAACCGCAAATACGGCTTCGGGATCGTGACGGAGGAAATAAAATTGGAAATCGAACATCAGAACGCACTGGCGGCTATTGAGGAGCAACAAGCTAAAGAAGCCCGTGCCGCTGAAATCGAAAGGATGCTCAATCCGCCGAAGGAACTTTCACCATATCAAAAAGCTTTGCAAAAAATGGCCGAGATGGAAGAGTTGGATTCAACCCCGCCTCCGGCAGAGAAGAATCCTGCGGAGGATATTGTATATCCGGTTCCAAATCCCAAACCAAGAGAATCAACTGTTTCAAAACCTGTATCGGATCTGCCCAGTCCTTCCATGGGAAGACGCCATCGGGGGCTTGAATCCCTTGCAAAAATGAATATGGAACAGGAAACAGAACTTTCACCGTATCGAAAAGCTTTGCAAAGAATGACCGAGATGGAAGAATTGGATTCAACACCACCTCCGGTCGAGAAGACTCCTGCGGAGGATATTGTATATCCGGTTCCAAATCCCAAACCGAGAGAATCAAGTATCTCAAAAACCGTTTCTGATTCTTCGATTCCTTCTGCAGGGAAACGGCATCGCGGACTTGAATCCCTTGCAAAAATGAATATGGAACAAGAAACAGAACTTTCACCATATCAAAAAGCATTACGGGCAATGAAGGAATTTGATGTACGTGTTCAAGAGTATGAAGCGGCAGAACGTAAAGCCGCTGAGGAACGTGCCGAGCAGGAAAAACTGGCACGGGAAACCGCCGCCCGTGAACAAACGGAACGCGAAACCGCTGAAGCTGCCCGTCTGGAAGCTGAACACAAGGAACGCTTACATAAAGCCGCCCAGGCAAAAAAGAAAAAGCCCAGTCGCGGCATGGATTTATAATTTAAAAGAAAAAGGCATATTATGGAGAACAAAGCATTTTACTGTATCAAAGGGCATTTGCCAAAATTTGAGCTTAAACTGGAAACGGAAAATTTACTGCTGGCGTGGGAAACGCTCAGCAATATCCGGGCCGGGGCGGATTATTTGTCGATTATGTTCCAATGTGAGTTCGGACACGTTAAGATAACCTCTTCAGAATCCCTGGCGGAGCTTTTTGAAGCCTTGCAGATGGAAAACCTGCGCATGCTTGATGGCCGGAAACTGAATTGCAAAATAACCGCCCCTGAATGATTGGTAAATCCGGATTATTCGCCATCTTCATCTTCCTCATAAAGATCGGGAGCGTTGGTTACATTCAAATATTCAATAGCTGCGACTTCGACTCCGTTGTTCCATGAATACCAGCTTCCTTTCCAGGGGCTTGGATCAAATCCGCGTTTTTGTGCTTCTTCGAGGATTTCCGCCATTGTCATTTCATTGATTCTGCTCATGATTAATTTCCTTTCTGTTGGTTCGACTTCATGAACCGCATGGAGAAAAGTCCCCCGTTTCCGGGGGCGCAGCGGTATGCGGGTAGAACCGGAAGAAAGTTTGATAATTTCGATTAGGTGACTCTTTGAGGCTATCCATTCGAAACTGTTGGCGTCAGGTTCATTATTTTTTTAATTCTTAATATCTTGACATTTTTCTGTTCCGGGCTATTTTGTTTATATGATCAAATGGGAGATTGCTTATAAGCTTATAGAATATTCAATAACATTTTAATAATGAAGCCGATGCGGCTTCCAATAGCGTTTCGTAGCAAAACTGTCAATTTTAATTAGAGGGACGCGACTTGGAAGAACCGCGTCCGCTTTGGATATTTTATATATTCTTTGCGGACGCGCCTTTCATTCCCTCCAGGTTACTGACAGTGCCTGCTACGAGTTTGAAATGGCGCGTCCCTTTTTTATTGCCGCCATTCCATATTCCACAACGCTTTCATATAGAAAAACATTATAATTCGAAGCATTGAAGATACATATATAAATATGCCCACCTGCCGGGTGCATAGCCAAAAAATTACGAATTACATTAACATTTCTCCATCGGCTGTGCACCCGGTTTTTTCGGTTCAGCAAAATTGTTGGATTATTTCAGAATGAAATATTATAATACGGAGAATCATTTTGCATGATTAAGCGGGTGGGAGAAAACTCCAAGGCAGCAGTTTGTTTTCTGGTCAAACAAGATATCTTGAAATGATATTGCAGAATGCCGCCTTTATTCGGAAGTTTGAGTTTCCCCAGCTCTGGACTACTTTTCTAAAAAGATGAGAGTAAAGACTCGGATTGCAGGTTGCAAGTCTGTTTGTATACTGCGTTTTGTGTTTTCCAACTCTGTTAATAAAATTAACAGCGTCAACGATGTTTTCCCTGCAGGTGATTGAACTTCGCAATGTCGTATACGTTTGTTAATGATGAAATTTTTTTAAAGTTGAAATGCAATTCTTTGGCGTTAACAAAATTAGCAGTTGCAATTTCTACATTCAGAAAAATTGAAGTTATTTACGGATAAGTTCTTAATGCCAGATATTCAAAAATTAGAATATCTCTACTCAGTTGTATATTTTTTTTGCCTTTAACTTATTTTTTGTACGTTTTTATCCAGCCGAGATCGCCGAGGATCATATACATGCATGGAAGTACCAGCAGAACTAACACCGTCGAAGCCATTAGACCGAAGGCAGTGCTAATAACCAGAGGCTTGAGTATCTGAGCCTGAAGGCTGCGTTCGAATAGCAGAGGGAGCAGTCCGGCAATGGTTGTGGTCGATGTTAGCAAAATGGCCTGGAAACGATCGTAACTGGCATTGACGGCGGCTTGATGAAGCGTAGTAGCATTATCAGCGTGCGCATTTTTTAAAAAAATGACCAATAAAATCGAGTCATTGACGACCACTCCTGCCAACGCAATAAAGCCCAGTAAACTGGGCATACTGATGGGTACTTCCAGAAGCACATGACCCCATATTACGCCTATTAACGAGAATGGAATGGCAATCATGACGATCAAGGGTTCACTGTATGTCCGGAACTGAAAACTTAACAGTACAAAAATTCCAATCATACCGATTCCGAGAGCCGCAAGCATTGATGTGCGTGCCCGCCCTGTTTCCTCAATTTCTCCGGCAATATTTAAATTGATGTTTGGATATTTTTGGCGAAATTCTGGAAGATAGCTTTTACGAAATAATCCCATAAGTTCGTTTGTATTCAACAGACGGGTATCGACATCGCCATACAAAGTTACGGCACGCATCCGGTTAAAATGTGCGATTCGCGCCCATCCCCGGGTAGTTTTCCAAGCAGCCACGCTTCGTAACGGGGTTTCCGTACCGTCAGGGAGTATCAGCATGAAATCATCAAGTTGCTGGATGCTGTTACGACCGCTTTTCTTGAAGCGCACGTCTATTTCATATGATTCACTGTCTAGCTGTATGTCGTTCGCGGTTATACCCTGAAACGCACCGCGCAGCTGTCGCGCGACTTCAGCAGCGGAGAGTCCTATTCCATGAGCATCTTCACGCATGCGCAATCGCAGTTCGAGCTTTCCCGGACGCAGATCATCGGTTAAATTGACGACACCTTTGTATTGACTAAACCAAGCGTATAAATCTCGCACTGCGGCTTTGAGTTGAGTCAGATCACGTCCGCGCAGCCGTACTTCAATAGGACGGCCGCCGGGGCCGAATCCTGGTTCACTAAGAGTCAGACTTATGACATCCGGTATGGAACCTATTTGCCGTCGCCACTCTGTCAGGTAAGCGTCAATCGTTCCCGAACGCTCCTCGGCGCTGAGCAAATCGACAGTGATAGTGGCAACATGCGGTCCGCTTTCAAAAGCTTCAGTGTTGTGATTGAACTGAACGTAGGCGTTTTTTACCAAATTGCGTCCTCCAGATTGTTTCGGAGCAAAGATGTCGTTCGTGCGCTTCAATCCGTCTAAAATATGCTGGACGGTTTGTTCCGTCCGTGCCAACGGCGTACCTTGCGGCATCAATAAGCGTGCCATCACCACATCACCTTCGAGTTCAGGAAATCCCTGTACTTTAATTCTACCAGAGACAAGCATTCCTACAGAAAGAATGAAAAGCCCCAGAATAGTGCTGAAAACTAAATAACGATGATGAAGCAGGTTGTTCAGGACATTTCTGGTCAGCTTTTGCCGCAGCCATTCAATCAACTTCGTGAACCGCTGCCGCATCGGACTGATACGGTTCGGGTCGAAATGATGCATAGCGTGATTCAGATGAGCTGGCAGGATGAAAAAGGCTTCTATAAGGCTGACCGCCAGGACCAGCAGTAGAATCATAGGTACAACCCGTAAAACACGTCCTATTTGACCACCGATAAAAGCGAGTAATCCAAGAACGCACATGGTGGTAATAAATGATGAAAAAACACCGGCAGCAACTTCCTGGGTTCCGTCTATGGCGGCAGCAAGCGGAGTCTTGCCCTTTTGGCGATGGACGGCGATATTCTCGGCAATGACAATGGCGTCATCCATGAGCAATCCCAATGCCAGCAACAGGCCGACCATGGTGAACATGTTCACACTAAGCCCGAGATGCGGCGCAACCAGAAACGTGCCGAGAAAAGAAACCGGCAAGCCCATAGCAACCCAGAAGGAAACACGGACGTGAAAGAACACCCACATGACCAGAAAAACCAGAATAAGCCCTTGAATACCGTTGGATACGAGCATATTCAGTCGATCGGACAGAATCAATGATTCATCTTGACTGACGGTCAGGGTCATTTGAGGATGCCGTCGTTTTTCGTCTGCAATGAAAGCTTTGGCTCGTTCGGCAAGTCTAATTGTATCTTCGGCTTTTGTTTTGCTGATATTCAAACGGGCACACCTTTTTCCGTTCATTAGAATCTTCTGTTCGTCAAGTTCGAACAAATCTTCCACGACAGCAATCTCACCAAGACGGATTTCAGCGCCCTTAGGTCCAGCCCAAATCACCATTTTTTCAAGTTCTTCAACGGTGCGTCGCTTTTCGTCGAAACGTAATAAAATATCGTGTTCACCGGTTTCGATTATTCCCAGCGGCATTTCCTGACTCTGCGCTGCGATAGCTTCAGCGACCATTGGTACAGTAAGTTTAGTGCGGCGCAGTTCCGGTTCGGAAAGCGCTATTCGCAATTGATGCTCTGAAAAACCTTCTATGTCGATCAAGGTTAATCCCGCCTCCTGCATCCGGTCTTTCAAATCTTCACTGTAAGCTTTTAAATCGGGTACACTCAACGGCCCCGATACCAACAAACTCAGAACCAGATCAGTACGTCCGAGTTCTTTAATGATCGGATCTTCAACATCTTTCGGGAAGTCGTCGATGGCATCAATGCCGCGCACGATATCGTTGAAAAAAGTTTGAAAATTGCCGTTTTCGCTCATTTCCACTGTGATGACGGAAAGTCCTTCACGAGAATCAGAACGGATTTCATTAACATAATTGACGTCGTCAAGAGCATCCTCGACTCTTTGCGTCACCGTTTCCTCAACATCTTCGGCAGTGGCTCCGGGATAAAGAATACGGATTTCCACCTCGCTCGGGGCATAATCCGGCATGGTTTCGCGTAAAATACCAGGCAAAGAAAAAAGACCGAAAATCATAAACATTGCCATCAACAGGTTGGCAGCAGTGGGATGTCCGGCAAAAAAACGTATCATCGCGCGGCCTCCCGTCCTTCGGCTTGCTGTATAATAGAAGCTGTCAATTTGGAATCGACCACCGGTTTTACCAGCATGCCTTCAATGGCAGGAGTCGGATCGGAAACAATAACTGTTTCTCCTCCAATAAGTCCCGATTCGATCACGAGCAGATTACCTTGCGTAAAAGCGATTTTAATCTTCTTTTTTTGTAATCGTCCATTCTTATCGACCAGGCAGATGACTTTGTTACGTACAGCACTGCGTGGCAGAACTATTGTGTTCGGGCGCGATGGAGCTCGCAGTTCCATTTCGCAGTACATGCCGCGAATGAGCGCAGGGCGCATTCCGGGGATGATTTTTTCGTAGGGTTTGTTGATTACCGCCACTACGTTAATGACACGGGTACGCGGGTCAACGGTCTCACGAATGCGGTCAAATCTGGCTGGCCAGCTTGCTTCCCAGTTGCCGCTGCGTAGACGAATGGTTACGGTCAGGTCGAAAAGTTTACGTAATTTCTTCATTGTGATTCCCGGTTGGAATTGAAGGCGCTTTTCAGGCGGCAGCAGATTACGCAGTTGTTCCGGGCGGAACTTTGCCTCGACCTCGACCACATCCGTACTGTGCGCTTCAAATAACAGTTGCCCAGCATTCAGATACTGTCCTTTTCCGAGTTTTACCTCGCCTAAACGGCAATCGAATGGAGCCCGTATGACAGTGCGTTTTAAATCAAGTACAGCTTGTTTTAAATTGGTTTTTTGTACAGCTAACGCGGCTTCAAGTGCTTCACGGCGGGACGGAATCTGGTTTATCGCGTTTTCAATCCGTTGCATTGTCTGTTCCTGTTGCAGGAAATTACGTTCCTCGCGATCAACAGCATCAGGAGCTACCACGTTTTTTTTAAGCAGCTTGTATAAACGCTTTAATGATTTTTGAGCTAAAGTTAATGAACGTTTTTCAATTTTGAGCGAAGCATTCTGACTTTTTTCTTCCGTCTCAAGCTCATGCAGCCGGGCACGGATTTCACTGATATTTGACTTCAAACGTGCCACCGCCAAATCGTAGTCTACTGAGTTAATTTTCAATAGCACCGTACCTTCTTTAACCAACGCGCCAGACTCAAGTTGCGGATGCGTAGCGACTATGGCACCTTTTACTTCCGTCATCACCCGCCAAATGCGTCGTGGTTCAGCCAGACCATAACCCAACGCTTTAGGAATCAATACAACCAGCGGCGCTTTAATTACATGTAGAGGTCTGGTAATTTCGGTTACATCTTTCTTTACCGGCCCGG
>JAQUOK010000095.1 GCA_028717165.1 Victivallaceae bacterium
GTCAAGGTGCCGGCAGATCTTTTCGGCTGAAGCCATCGCCGGGGCGAAAGGAGAAGAATCGTCATCCGAAAGGATTATCCCGTCTACCGGTATTACCAGGAGCGTATTGCGGGAAGATTTGTCCCCAGCAATAAACCTGCGTTCATAGGAGTCGAACTGATCATCGTCCGAATCCTGAATACCGCCGAAAATACTGGCTATAACCGCTCCGAATATCGCAGCGGCGGCAAAAATCACAAAGCAGAAGGCAACCGCGCCCAGTATAAACCAGAGACAGCCGTAGGATTTCTTCTGGTTGACGATTACATGATTAACCGGCGGCGGTACAGTCTGTTCGTTTTTCTGTTCTTCAACGTTTTCCATTTGACCTTCCTTAAAAATTTGGCGGTTTAATAACCTTTATAATACAGTAGCATGTATTTTTATTTTTTCATACAGTTTCGCCGCCGTTTTCCGGTTGAAATCGCCGCAGGTGGCGGTAAGGCAGTTGGCCGAAGCTGCCGCAAGTCCTTCAGCAAAGGCTTTTTCAGGCGGAGCCCCCGCAATATATTCCGTAAAGAATATCGAAGCGTTCGTATCGCCGCAACCGAGAGAACTCACGATTTTATCCAGAACCGGCAGCTCATAAACATACAGTTTCCCGCTGCAGACCAGAAAGGCTTTTCCCGGGCCGTCGGTAACCGCAACGGCTTTCAAACCGTACTTGTCCAACAGCAGACGCATTGCCCCGACCACGTCATTTTCACCGGCAACGATTTTTATTTCATCGGCGTTGACCTTGAAAATAATATCTCCGCCGACTTCAAGCACGGGGGCGATATTCTGCCATGAGTCTATCAGCAAAGGCAGCTTTGCCCCTCTCACTATTTCAGCGGCCCTCCGGTAAATTTCAATGGAACTGCCGGTCGGCAGCGTCCCACAGAACGCAATGCCGTCAAAATTTTTAACGCGCTGCCTGAGTATATCGTGGTACTGTCTTATTTCATCTTCATTTATCGGCGCCGAGGGCTCTATCAGTTCGGTCATGGCGTGGTTCGCGGACAGACAGGTATAACAGGTGCGGGTAACCTGTTCCGTCCGTACCGTCCGGTTTTTGATTCCTTCATCCTCCAGGCAGGCGCAAAGCCGTTTCCCGGTATCGCCCCCGGCAAACTGCAGAAGTTCAACCTGCGGATCTCCCCAGCATCCGGCCGCACGGCAGAAATTAATCCCTTTGCCGGACGCAAAACTATGTATTTTATATGCCCGGTTCACTTCTCCGGGACGCAGTTCTTCAAAAAACAGGGTTTTCTGCCAGGCCGGATTAGGGCCTAAAGCAAGTATTTTTTTAAATTTCGCGTTGTTCATAAAAGTGATTCCAGTATTTCAATTATTTCGCCGTCCTCGAAACTGCGGGGATTGCTGCGCATACTGCCGCTGCGGCAGTTTTTCAGAACGAACGGGAAAATTTCACGTTCCATTCCGAATTTCCGGAAATCAGCAGGTATATTCAGGTCCCGGCACAGTTTCTCTATTTTCTCAACGAAAAATTCGCCGCCCGCGCAACTGCAGTTCAAAGCGAGTTCATCCAGAGCCTCTGAACAGTAATCCTGATTCCGGCGCAGAATTTTCGGCAGCAGGATGGCACAGCATAAACCGTGGGGGACATGCAGTTTACTGCCGATCGGGTGGCCCAGCCCATGCACAGCCCCCAGCCCGCTTTGCGCAAAAGCCAAAGCGGCAGCCATACTGCCTTCCGCCATATCCCGGCGGGCGTTTTTATCGTTGAGGTCGGCGCAGACTTTCGGAAGCGCGGCAAAAATCAACTGGACCGCCCTGGCGGCCAAAGCCTTTGAAACGGTGTTGGCGTTGCGGGAAATATAGGATTCTATCGCCTGGGTCAAAGCGTCAAGCCCGCTGTGGGCGGTTAAATCCGCCGGACAGGAATAGGTTAATTCGGGATCGACAATGGCCAGATCCGGAAACATGGAATCATGGCGGATCGATTTTTTAATATCCGTATCGGGATCGCTCAGAACGGAATTCGGAGTCGCCTCGGTTCCAGTGCCTGCGGTAGTCGGCAAAGCCGCAAAGAACAACCCCTTGCCGGGGATTGCTTTTCGCTGGTAAAAATAATCGCCGACCGTACCGTCCAGCGGGATGATCGCCGCGGCGGCTTTAGCCGCGTCGAGTACGCTGCCGCCGCCGACGGCGACTATCGCCGAAACCGCGTTCCGGCGGCCGAAACCGATAAGCTCGTCAACTTCAGGAAGCGGCGGTTCCGCCCGTATTCCGCAGAAAACAACCGTTTCAAAATCGGCGAGTATTCGCATAAGTCTTTCCAGGAGCCCGGACTTTTTTACATGGTTGCCGACCGCCAGCAGGACTTTGGCGCCTTTCGGCAGGCAGTCTCGGAGTTTCTCCACGGAACCGGCTCCAAAAAAAGTTTTTCCCGGAAAAGCCAATTGATATGACATTATCTCCACCAACTAATCAGTTATCAGTTCTCAATTGCCGGTCTGACGACCAGCGCTCCCGGCAATCAGGCCGGAATTTTTAAATTCGCAATTCGCAATTTTCTTAAAGTGTTCGATGTTCAAAATTAAAAGAGCCCGGTATCGGTTTCCGAAATCATCATTATGGCGTTTTTCGCCGCCTCGATCTCAGCCTGTTTACGGCTGGAGGCCGTACCTGAGGCCCGTAACTGGTCAACGATAACTTCGACCGTGAATACCGGGGCATGATCAGGACCGCTGACGGACAGAATCTCGTATACCGGCGGAGAGTTCCATTTCTTCTGGGAATATTCCTGCAGAATGCCTTTGGGGTTCAGATCCAGAAGCATTTTTTCCGGTTCCGGGAATTCATTCTCTACGAGTCTGACGACGAATGTTTTTACGGTTTCCAGGTCCGTATCCAAGTAAAACGCACCGAGCAGCGCCTCAAACAAATCGGATAAGGTGGAATCCCGGTCGCAGCCGCCGCTTTCCTTTTCCCCTTTGCCGGTAATCATAAAACTTCCGAGTTCTATATTTCTGGCCAGTCTGGCCAGCGAATTCTGATTTACCATCGCGGAACGCATTTTCGTCAGCTCTCCTTCCCTGGCGTCGGGGTACGACAAAAAGAGATGTTCGCTGAGAATTATTTCCAGCACCGCGTCCCCGAGAAATTCCAGGCGCTGGTTATCGTAAGGCAGAGAATTCTCGACTGCATAGGTACGATGCGTCATCGCTTCGCGCAGTAACTGTTTATTTTTAAAATCATGACCGATCTTAAACTTTAATTTTTCGATATCTTCAGGCATTTCCCGTTAACATTTTTTATGTTTATTCCAGTCTTCCGTGGCATATTTCGTACGCTTCAATTCCGCCGCTTTCCTCAACAGGGCAGGATCCGGTTTGAAATCAATAAAGTTCATATTGAACTGTTTTTCAAATGCGGGGAGCAATTTTTTTACAAGTAATTTCCGGCCGCATTCCAGCGCTTCCAGGCTGACGCTGCCCTGATGCAGAATACCCTCACGGGTTCGGCGCTGTGCCGCTCCGGCATACTTTTTCCCGGCCGCGATCACATCGTAACGGGTAGGCGTGGTAAAACACTGCATGGTCGCGCGATCCACCGGGCCGCATTCTTCCGGCGCAAGCTCCCCTTCAAGCCCGAAGCTTTTCAGGGTTTCGAGTATCGCCTTATGAAATACATGGTAGGAATCGATCCGGTTAAGTCCGCAAATGGAGTTATCGGCGGGAACGACCGCGGTATAGGTCAGATCATGATCGTGATAAACCACTCCGCCTCCCGTCGGACGACGCACAACGGTATAAGAGCCGCCGGGCGCGGCGTCGTAACGCTGAACGTAGCCGATGCTTACGGAAGGGCGGTCCCATTCGTAAATCCTTATCAGCGGCCTGCCCAACTCACGGGCTGCGTGAAGCAGGGTTTCGTCCAGAGCCATATTGTAGAAGGGATCGTGCGCGGTATCGTTATATAAATACCATTGATTAAGCGTATTCATTAGCCGACGGTTTTTGTAATAAATTATTTTTTGGGTTGCTTTTCGATAACATCAAGTATTTTGTTTATACAGTAAGCGACATCCTCTTTTATCTGATGTTCCCAAAAGCGAATTACAATCCAACCTTTTTTTTCTAGAATTTCGTTTATTCTTTAGAAGTATTTTACAATTTTAATATAAACCTTCCGGAATTAGTGTTACAAGTAGTAGGAGCAGCCTGCTCCGCGATATAGAGCCGTAATCTTTACTGTAGCCGAGGTTTCTTTGTGCCGGAGCAAGCTGCTCTTGGCACTACTTAATATTACACTAATTAGGCTTACTTTGCGCATAGAATATAATTTATAAATTAAATAATATTTTGGGAAGAAAAAGGTTTAATAACCGATAAGCAAAATACCCTTCAATGGTAATTGCAATCTATTACTTATATACAAAGTTTCGATAAAAGTATATATTTTTGAAAAATCATCTGTCCTTCTGTAACTATTTCTGACAGCAATAACTAAATATTCAACGTCAAACATCATACAGGCTTGAAATATATCTTTTAAAAACTGATTATTAACTACAGCTCTACCGGCTTCAACCTCAATTACAATCTTTCCATCTTTGCTTAATGCATCAGCATTAAAGCACTTGTCAATTTCGTTATTACATCCAAACAATACAGGGACATTGATTTTTTGGTTTGCCAACTTTCCTGTTTCTACATTAAAGCCAATATTTTCCAAGTGCGGTCTTAATTTTTCTAAAACTTCGTTACTACTAAACGTATTACCATCAGATGATATTTGTTCTTCAACCTGCAAGAAACAATCTATTATTAATTTAATTCTTTCTGTTATACCATGTGATCTTGGGAAAAATTGAAATTTAATCATTAGACTTCCCCATTAAAAATTGTATTAATTCACTAAAGTTATTAAATTCATAATCCACGTTTCCTGAGTCATTCGAAATATAACTGCCGCCATCAGGATAGCAACGTAAAAACAAGTTTTCTCCTGTTTCTGTTTTATCTAAATTCTCTAATAAATCAGAAAATCGTTGAATGGATATTTTTTCTAGATCAAGCTTGCTCATTTTATTGCCTAAAAATAATGTTCAATGAGATTCAGTTTGGGCACTTGGAAAAACAA
Organism: Victivallaceae bacterium; assembly: GCA_028717165.1. Lineage (GTDB taxonomy): Bacteria > Verrucomicrobiota > Lentisphaeria > Victivallales > Victivallaceae > JAHOYW01. The sequence goes on from JAQUOK010000095.1 coordinate 5,131, forward strand.
AAACATATTGTTTCCCTGCTCCAGAAAATAATGATACTATCTGCATTGTTTTTATTTCTATATTATTAAATTTTATTTTTGATTAATAGGCAAACTATAATAGCTTATCATAACAAATTAATTATCAATTTGCAAACAGGAAAATCAATTATTTAAAAATCTTATTATTTTCTGACCCGCTTGCTCAGATACTCTGTTCTTCTTATCAGGCGGTCTCCGTGCAGACTTATGCCGCTTACGGTATGATACCTGCCCGCAAAATATTCTATCAGCTCATCCAGACCCGGCACTTTCAGATCCCGGCTTTTACAGCTCAGGAAATAAGATGAGATCAGTCTGGCAAGATCCCGGATCCGCCTTCTTCGGGACAGGGCATTATTATAGTAGTGGCTGGCGTCAAGGTCAAGCAGTCCCAGTTCACACGATCCGCCGTCATATTTTATCAGGATGTTGGATATTTTTACATCGCCGTGCATTATTCCGGTATTATGTATTTTTACCAGCACCTGACAGATTTTCCCGGCAAAATCTTCGAAATTTTCTTTTTCGGCCAGTCTTTCGATAAAATGGTTGGCGGTTTTAGCGGACTCGATGAAACTGCTCAGGAGATAGGAGGATTCGATAAGCAGCCCCCGGCGATAGTTCAGGGCGGCATATACTTCAGGGGTAAGAATCCCGACCGCGCTTATAAGCTGTGAACTCCTGAGTACCCGGAAAGGGCGAGTCTGCCGGACGGAATTTTTCAGCTTCCGCTGCAGATTCCTGTTGTTGTAGCGCTTAAGGAAATATTTTTTCCCGTCGAGCTCCACAACCCCCGCGGTCGTACTGTGGGAATCTTTATCGAGCTTCGCGTTCCGGAGCAGCGAATCCAGTTCCTGCAGTTGTTCAAGCGCCCCGGGGGAAAGTTTTAAAGAAACCATTCCCTGCAGGAACGCGTTCTTGAAAAAACGGAAATCACCGTCGTTACAGTGATTTTCCTGATTTTTTTGCTGACTGCCCATCCGCAGAATGCACCTCAAAGATTTTCAACTACCAGGTCGCCGACTTCACTGGTGGAATAGCCCATTTTACCGGCGGCCATGGATTTAAGCTTATGGCCGGTAATAAAAGCAACACTTTTTTCAATAGCTTCCGACGCTTCGGATTCACCGAGGAAATCCAGCATCATCGCGCCAGCGCTGATTGCCGCCAGCGGATTGATTACGCCCATACCCGTATATTTAGGAGCGGAACCGCCGATAGGTTCAAACATGCTGACTCCCTGCGGATTGATGTTTCCGCCGGCGGCAATGCCCATTCCGCCCTGGGTCATTGCGCCAAGGTCGGTGATAATATCCCCGAAAATATTACAGGTAACGATGACGTCGAACCATTCGGGATTTTTGACCATCCACATGCAGGTGGCGTCAACGTGACAGTAACCGGTTTTGATTTGCGGGTATTCTTTTGCCACTTCGTAGAAGGTCCTCTCCCAGAGGTCGAAGACGAAAGTGAGAACGTTGGTCTTGCCGCACAGGGTAACCTGGCCGATTTTACCGTCGGCAAGATCTTTATTGCTGAGACCTTTCCAGGGGGGTTCACTGGAATGGCGCTTAAGCGCCTGCTCAAAAGCGAAACGTACCGCACGTTCAACCTGCATACGGTTGTAAACCATGCTCTGAACGGCGACTTCATCTTTGCTGCCTTTCATGCTGATACCGCCGATGCCGGTATAAATGCCGCCGGTATTTTCACGGACGACGACATAGTCGATGTCTTCCGGGCCTTTGCCGGCAAGCGGGGTCTCAACTCCCGGATAAAGTTTTACCGGACGCAGGTTGATATACTGGTCGAGGTCAAAACGCAGTTTCAGCAGAATGCCTTTTTCAAGTATGCCGGGTTTTACCTTGGGATGGCCGATGGCGCCGAGATAAACCGCATCAAACTGTTTCAGGGTTTCGGCGGCATCGTCGGGAAGGACGTTGCCGGTAGCCAGATAGCGGTCGCCGCCCCAGTCAAATTCTTTCGTTTCGACCCCGAAGCCGAATTTTTTTGCCGCCGCATTGAGAACCTTCAAACCTTCCGCTATTACTTCCGGCCCGGTCCCGTCGCCCGGCAAAACTGCGATTTTATATGTTTTGGACATTTTATTTCCTTTGCCTTGTTGTTATGAAGAGAAAAGCCAAATTTAAAAATTACCGCCGAAACTGAATTTTTCAAGCCGCTTTTTAAAAAGCTTCGCTGTTAAGCGGCGAGTGAACAGCCTGCTCCGGATACGGCAAAACGGGAAAATCTTCAGTGGACAAACTTCAATTCGCCAGTTTTTCTATTTCCTCTTCGACTTCTTCAGCGCCCTCGGCATAAAATCTTTGCTCATCTGGAGCAAGCTCCTTCAGCAGCCGGAGAAATTCACCGGCATGGACGCGTTCTTCGTCGGCAATATCCTTCAGCACTTCAATTGCAAGTTTGTTGTCGGCAGACTCGGCAAGCTGCATATAAAGCTGGATGGCTTCGTATTCAGCGGCAATCATGAACCTGATCGCCCTGATCAGTTCCTGTTCAGTGAGTTTGCGGTTTTCCCGCAGTCCGGCAAAAGGGGTTCCAAAATCAGGCATAAAAACACTCCTTAGTTAAAGTCAACAGTACAATTCCAATCCGGAGAATAAGCTACCGCTTATTCTTATTATAATTGCCGAACCGCTTTATTTCAAATTAAGAGCCGCCCCGGTCAGAGATCTATTATCAGTCTCCCGGTTCCGTAGGCGAAAATCAGCAGCCCGATCAATACCAGCAGGATAAAAAGGATTGCCGCGGACAATACCTGAAGCCAGTTCCGGTTGAAAAACAGGAAGGTTTTTTTGATCGGACTGGCGTTTTCGGCAATCGTCGCGTAACCGGACATAAAGGCGAAAATATCGTTGCGCAGTTCCCCGACGCTTTGATAGCGGTCGTCGGGCAGGAGGTTCATCGCTTTCAGACAGATCGTCTCAAGCCGGGGCGGAATCGGACGCTGCAGGTTTTTAAGCTGGCTCGGACTTTCTATGTTGCCGACAACGGTATCGTGAAGCATTTTTTTTACATCCTTGCGGTTGCTCAAAGGATTCTCGAAAGTCAGGATGGCATAAAGGATACAGCCGAGAGCATAAATGTCCGTCCGTTCGTCCTTTTCCTTATTTTTGCCTGCGGCCTGTTCCGGGGCCATATAACCGGGAGTTCCTTTCGCGACACCGTCAAGGGTCATGAAAGCGCCGGTTTCCCGGTCATAATCCGCTTTCCCGCCCTTGCTTTCGAATTCATCATCATAATCATCTTTATTGCCGATGAACTTCGCCAGTCCCCAGTCCAGTACCAGAACTTCGCCGAAGTCGCCGAGATGGATGTTTTCCGGTTTCA
>JAQUOK010000096.1 GCA_028717165.1 Victivallaceae bacterium
AGGCGCGCCAGCGATTCGGCGGCAATCCTTATGCATCTCCTGCTCAAATCCCAGGCGCCGAATACCGGATAGGCAAACAAGGCTTCATTGCGGGCGTCACCTACCCAGAGAGTCTGTTCGTAAAGCGGACAGTCGGTAAAAGTGTCTTCCATACATAATTTCAGGGTATGAGCTGAAATTTTCCACAAACGGTTCATAAATTCATCGCTGCACAGGAACGAGCCTTTGTATTCCGCCGGGTAAGTGGATTCAATGAGCTTGAAATTCCTGAATCTCAGTTCGCTGCGCAGTTTGCGGAATACGATGATCAGGTAACGTCCCGAACGCCTTTTCAGGGAAGTGAATTTATTGTGCCCGGCTTTGCAGATATAGCGCATGCCGTTCTGGTACAAACCCGTATCCTGGAAGCGGCCGTCAGAAAAAATATGTTCTATCTCAAATATGTCGAGAACCGTTCCTTCCCCGGCGAACAACTCAAAATCATAATAACCTGTATTCTGCATTCCCAGATCATATATCACCCGGATATCGCCTGCCGGGGCAGGATGAATGACGGTACAGGACGAATCATCGAAAATAAGTTTTTCGGGTGATTCGATAAAACAGGCGGCATCCATACCGGTTTTCTGCTCAAGCAAAACCGGGTAAAAATCCATCGGCAATACGCAGTCTTCCGGAATGTTTTCCGCGTATTTTCTCAGATGTTTGTCAAAATCGGCTTCCGATTTTATATTGTTCAGGATATCCGCATAAAAAGCCTTTATCCTGTCCTGAAAAGCAAGCAGTTCCGGATTGTAGCGCCGCACCACCGTATCGCTTCGGAGGCCAAGCAGTTGCCGGAAACGCAGAAAACAGGGATAAGCGATATTCCGGTCCAGGGGGCTGTAAATTTTTATCCCGGCTTTTTCCGCAAAAAATACGGTCATCTGCTGGATATGCGAAAATACGGCCTCGTTCAACGCCAGCAGAAAATTGCGCCCTTTGGAAACTTTGAACTTGTTATTTTCCGCTTTCCGGCCGTTTACGGTTATTTCACAGTATGAACCGCGTATTTCCAATTCACCGGCAGCTTCCGCTTCGACAATAAGCGCTATTCCCCCCGCAGCGCTGGTATTGGAATTCATGTCTATTACCCCGGGGTAACACAAACGCGGCAGCGGTATTTCCAGAGAGAACCCTTTACAGTCAACGATATTCGCGCTGTGGAACCTTTCCGGATAAAACTCTTTTCCGGTCAGCAGCGGGCAGTCTCTTGCCATTAACCCCCGCCAGGGAGCGGCATCGGCTGAAAATAATTCCGCGGCGGGCGCAAATTCGATATTAGCCTCAAGTCCGGCGTTGTACCCCTCCACCGCCTCCATCTGGCAGTAAATACGCGGCATGCTCCGAAGCCACTGCGCGGCTTCGGCGGCTTCCCAGCCGGAGTCGGACATTAAAAGCTCTTTTTCACCGTTGCAGTATTCCAGTTCCAGTTGCGCCAGAAAACCGGCCTGCTGACAGATCTGGTGAAAAGTGCCGCACCCGAAATACCTGGCGATGACATATATCTCATTTTCGCCATTCAGCAGCCGGGCGGAAATATCTATCAGATCGTAATTGTATTTTTCCGGATAGGCGCGGGACGGGCCGTCGTTGATCCGGCTTCCGTTAACGTAAAGACGGTAAAATGAATCCGCGGTAATCGCCAATTCCGCGCTTTTCAGAGGAGAATTTATTTCGAAGGTTTTCCTGAATATTACAGTCTGATTATATAGCTTGTAATTATCCTGTTTCTTCCATATCCATTTCGCTTTGATATCCATTGTCCTTGTCCGGGTTCAGAGGTTAAAATCAATTTTCAGGTATTATAATGCAGAAAAATGCTTATTTCCTTGATCTTTGTGCATTTTTACGGTATGATAGTGCCAATCAGCAAAAAAACAGGACTAAAAAAGCGCCGGTCGGAAGACCGGCGCCGGAGGGAAGAAAGAAAGGGATACTTAATTACTTCACATCTTTAATTGTCGGTTCGCCGACGAAACTGTAACCTTTTTTACCCCAGAGGAAATCGTTCGGGTCAAGGGTTTCCGCGAGGGTTTTAGCCGCCGCATGACCATCGGCAAAAACGTAGTTCTGCCGGTTCTGGTGGCGATCCCATGCCGTGTAAACAATGTGGTGTTTACCGGAAGCGCTTCCGCCATCAGCCATTGCCGCAGTACGGGCATCAATAGCGTTTTGAGGAGTCAGCGGCTCAAGCTGATTATCTTCCACAACCGTACCTGTTTCAGCAAGAGCTTCACTGTCAAGTACCCCGCCATTAAAGGCTACACCGTTGGTAGGGCGGTGAGATTTTACTGCTGTACCTCCATAAGTTGACGAATCTGTGATACATTGTTTATTGTCAGTGAATTCGGCCACCAATATCTCACTGGAAGGCTTGCGAACGCGGCTTATTTTCACCTGCCCCATAACCTTTTCGAAGTTTTCCACCTTATCCCCGGCAGTTACTTTCAGGCGAGGACAGATCAATTCATTAACGGTATAAGAAATATTCGGAGCCTGCTTATCATGATCCGAATTGACGGTGGTCTGATTTTCGGGGATTTTTACCTTTTCTCCCCAATAGTTCTTTGCCTCGGATGGATCATCGCTGCCGAAGCATGTCGGAGCCCAACCGCCGTTGACGTCTTTGGGACAAACAAAGACTTTTCCTTTACAGTATTCATGGATCATCCCGGACCAGTGGCAATATCCCTGACCACTTTTGCTGTCCGTCCCATTCAGGTAATAATAAGCGCGCGGATAGAAACCGTCGCTGACGTCAAAATACATTGCCATCCCCAGGCCGATCTGTTTCTGGTTTGAAAGACAGGCGATGCTTTTGCCTTTGTCGCGCGCCTGGCTTAACGCCGGGAGCAGCATTCCCGCCAGTATCGCAATAATAGCGATAACTACGAGCAATTCAATAAGTGTGAACCTTTTTTTGTTTTGCGTCTGCATTTTTAATTCTCCTTTTTTGGGTTTCATTTTTTCGGGTTCAGTTTTTTCGATTTTCCGTTTCATTTGTTAATTGATTTTTTCTCCGAAATCTTTCCTTGTAAGTGCATTATAATATGTATTTTGATCAAGCGCAACGGCTTTTATTGACATCAAATATAATTCTAACCAGCCTGTAACATTCCGGTATTTTCCTTAATCCCGGAAATTCTGGATGTCAAACAACAAACACAGCCATAATGCCGTTTCAAAGTTTTGCGTTTCCATGTTTATTTTCCTTTTGCTGTTTTCAATTTCCTTTTTTCTCTGCTTTCACTCTCATGAAGCCCGTTCTTTACCAAGATTATAATTCGCCGGAAAAATAAACGCAAGAGCATTTATTTACATCAAATTCAATCCTAACGCCAACGTAATAATCAGCCCTTTTCCTAATCGCCGCTTAATATTGGAAATGAAAATTCCTTGTAGATTGAATATTCTGTTTGCCGTCTTGAAATCGAACAGGCACAGATTATATTTGCCTTATGAAAAATTCGCTGGAACATCTGCCTGAGCACAAAAGAAAAGAACTGGAGAGAGCGGTTTCCGTCATTCGCGAAATGTGCGACGACGTGGAAATGATCATTCTTTTCGGTTCCCATGCGCGCGGCAATTACAAGGACGAAGATGATTTAGCCCCAGACCGCAAATCCGGCGCGGTTTCCGATTATGATATTCTGGTGGTCTCCCGCCTTAATGCTACTTCTATTCATTACAGTCTCTGGCGCAGCATATCCGAACACTGCAACGGCCTCAGCACGCTTATGCCTTTCAGGATTATCGTGCATGACATAAAGTTCATTAAAAGGCGGCTCAAGGAAAGACATTTTTTCTACAGTGACATTGTCAAGGAAGGCTGCCTGCTCTATGATTCCGGAAAATACAAATTAAATGTCGGCAAGGAGCTCACCCCCGAACAGCAAATCGAAATAGCAAAAGAACATTTTGAGTACTGGTTTGAAAGTGCAACAGACTTTTATACTCTTTATTTGAGTGCCGTTGAAAAAGAGATATATACAAAAGCGGCTTTTCAACTTCACCAATCCGCCGAAGCCGCTTACAGAGCTATCGAACTGGTTTTTACAAATTACATTCCCCAAGGTCATTTTCTGGGTTCCTGTGACCGACGAATCCGGGAAGTCATTCCTGATTTGGAAGTCATTTTTCCCTGCGAAACCGAAGCCGAAAAAGAACGTTTCGACCTGTTCGAATATGCCTACATCGGAGCCCGTTACGACAAGAATTTCAAAATCTCGAAGAAAGACCTGGAATATTTTGCCGGACGGGTGAAATTATTGCTCGAAATAGCTGAAAAACGCTGTAAAGAAAAAATTGAAAGTTTTGCGACGTGTTTGTAGTACTGCTTTTAAGCGGAATTTCCAGCAGGAAAAGGTTATAGATTCCGCCTGAAGGCGGGACTACAAACACGTCGTAACACGCAACTCGCAGCACGTTTTTATTTTCCGTAATCTATATCTTTGATTTGCAATTGGGGTTCAGGCAACTTCTTTCCCGCTAAAAAATCCTGCACCAGGCGCCTCGCCTGTTCAAAATTTCCCTCCGGCACCCAATGAATAACGTGCCCTTCCCTCTCCATTTTGCGGAACCAGATATCCTGGCGTTTGGCAAACTGCCGGATCTTTATCAGCAGTTTTTCACGCATTTCCTCATAATTCGTTTTGCCCTGCAAATATTCCGCCACATAACGGTATTCCAGGCCGAGAAAATCCAAGCGTTCCCACGATACACCCTGCTTATGGAGTTTTTTTATCTCCTCGATCATGCCGCCCTTAAGTCTCGCATCAAGCCGGGACTCGATCCGCTCGTGTACCGTTTTGCGCGGAAAATATACCCCGATTACCAGCGAATCCAGTTGCAGAGGCGGAAAGTCCGGAGTCCGGCCGGGAGCTTCGGCTTTTTCGAGCGCCCGCAAAAGCCTTGTCCGGTTATTATGGTCTTTCAAACGCGCAAAAAGTCCCGGGGCGCGGGCTTTCAGCAATGCGTCCAGTTCATCCACGCTTTTTGAACGCAGTTCGCGGCGTTTTGCCTCATCCGGCGGGGCGCCCGGCAGACTGAAACCGGAAAGCAGGGCGTTCAGGTACAGCGCCGTACCGCCGCAGAGGATCGGCAAACGTTTTGCCGCGCTGATCTTCTTAACCGCCAGACGGGCGTCGCGGCAGAATTCCATCAGGTTATAGGCGTAACAGGGATCGGCAATATCGACCAGGTGATACGGCACCAGACGCCCGGCGATATTATATTCGTCGAGGTCTTTTCCCGTACCTATATCCATACCCCGGTAAACCTGCCGGGAATCCGCGCTGATGATTTCCCCGCCGAAACAATCCGCCAGCCTGACCGCCAAAGCGGTTTTCCCGGTAGCGGTAGGCCCGGTTACGACAATTATTTTTATTGATTCATCCATATTTTTTTATCTTGCCGGTTTCAAATTCAAATAACCGCGCTATATTAACATGTTTGGTTTTGATAACATAACTTATTTTAACGTTTTTAATATGCCGAAACAACGAACTTTCGAAAAATCTGCAACCCTGTCGGGAATCGCGCTCCACACCGGGGCCCGCGCTACGCTGAAAGTCTCTCCGGCCGAAGCGAATTCCGGAATAACTTTCCGGCGCGTCGACCTGCCCGGCTGTCCCGCAGTAAAAGCCCTGGCGCCCAATGTTGTCGACGCCCGGCGCGGCACCACCATAGGAAACGCCAGCGCCGTCGTTTACACCATCGAACACATCATGTCGGCCCTGCACGCAAACGCTATTGACAACGCCGTAATCGACATGGACGGGCCGGAACCCCCGATCGAAGACGGCAGCGCCCTGCCCTTTCTGAAACTGGTTCAGGAAGCGGGCTGCGCGGAACAGGACGCCGAAACCGAAATATGGACGGTTAAAGAACCCGTACATATAGATGAAAAAGGAACGCAACTGGTAATTCTGCCCGGCGATGAACTCAAAATTTCCTGTTTGACGTCGTTCAAGGGAGCCCCGGTTGAAACCCAGTATCTGGAAATCGTCGTCACTCCTGAGTCTTTCCGGGACGAGATCTGCTCCGCGAGAACTTTCGTCAACTATCAGGATCTCAAACAGCTAATGGCAATGGGACTGGTAAAAGGAGGCAGTCTGGACAGCGCCGCCATCATTCATGACGGGGCGATAATATGCAAGGATGAATTAAGGTTTCCGGATGAGATCGTCCGGCACAAGATTCTTGACCTGATCGGAGATATCTATTTGTGCGGACGGCGCGTAAAAGCAAATATCATAGCTATCCGGCCTGGACATTATTTCAATGTCCAACTGGCCGCGGCAATGTTAAAACAAATATAAAAAGACTCTTGCGAAATACAAGATTTCGCCTTCGGAATTCAGGATTCAGAATTCAGGATTCAGAATAGAATGCATTTTTTAAATTCAACATTCTGACTGCTGACTATTGACTACTGACTTCTTGAGTGTGAAATATTTTATTTCGCACGACTCTAAAACAAATATATAAAATTATCGAGGTTATATTATGGGCAGCATTCTCAGTTTACAAAAAATCAAATCAATTCTTCCGCAGCGTTACCCCCTGCTGATGCTGGACCGCGCGCTGAAGGAAAGCGATACCAGATACGTCGGCGTAAAAAACCTGACCTTCAATGAGAATTTCTTTGCGGGACATTTCCCCGGACACCCGATTATGCCGGGCGTTCTCCAGCTTGAAGCCATGAAACAGCTCGCCCAGATCGCCGTAATTGAAAAACTCAATCCATCCGGCGAAAATGATATTTACATCCGGGTTCTCGAAAAGGTGAAATTCCGCAAACCCAACAATCCCGGCGACCGCATCAAAATCGAAATCGAAGTTACTGAAATCAAAGACGGCGAAGCTGTCGTTTCAGCCAAAACCTCCAATAATTCCGGCCTCACCTGCCAAGCTGAAATAACTTTGGCGTCACGCCCGAAACTGCACCCGGAAAACATGCCGCAAATGTATAACGACGTGGATAAAACCCCGGAAATGAAAGATATCAGCGAAATTATGGAAATAATCCCTCACCGCTATCCTTTCCTCTTTGTGGATTACTTCAAAGACCAGGGCGACGGAAAAATTATTGCAATAAAGAATATTTCCTGCAACGAAATATTTTTTTCACATTCCCCTGACGACTACGCGGTTATGCCGGAATCCATCATGTGCGAAATATCCGCGCAGGCGGGATGTTTGTCAGTACTCGCCATTCCGGCCAATAAAGGCAAGATAGGCTATTTCATGTCGATTGAACGCGCCGAAGCGTTTTATCCGGTTTTCCCGGGCGATCAACTGCGGTGCGAACTGACGATCGCCCCCGGAGCGTCGCGTTTCGGAAAAGGCAAAGGCATTATCAAGGTCGACGACAGAAAGGTTTTCGAAATATCGATCCTCTTTGCGATAGTCGATGCGTAATTCACGCTTTTAAATTTCTATATTCACGCCGTTATAAAAATGATTACGGATTTATTTCCACCGCTGTCGTCAGCGTATTCGTAATCGAAAAAAACAAAGCGGCGGAGGGCCGCCGCACTCCAAAGACCCTGACGGCTCACAATTTGCGGTCAAAGCGGTAACAGAGGGTGCGCTGATGATATGATGTAGACTTCCGGGGCATATGCGTCAACTTTAAGGCCTTATGCCAAAGAGAGTATTGCTGTTGCCTTAACCCTGACAGGGTTATTCAGCGTAGCCCGCCGCAACGCGGTGGGTAATATCATCACCAGACTCCGTTCCCTGTAGAGGAACCTCAAAATAGAAACGAAAATAGTTGAAGTTCCCTTTCAGGGAACATTTCGGGAACGACAATGTTCCCAGGGCGTTGTTGCCCTGGGCTAAGCTGAATATCCCTTCCAGGGATAAACGTATTAACCTGCAAATCGACCTTAAATTAACACGTATGTCCATTAGGGGAAAATATCGTTTAAAAAACCTGAGCATGATGGTATTTTACATCATTCTGTCAGCGCACCCCTTTTTAAGCTATTTATCTGCTTGCTGCGCAAGCAAATAAACGATCTGAAAAGTTTTTGTAAAAAAGTCGGGGTGCGGGGAAGAAAAAACGCTTTTGTCAAAAAGTGGTTTTGCCTTTCGCTCTGCTCAGGCTCCCCCAAAAGGTGTCTTCCCCGCCTACCGGGTTATGAGATTTCCGTCTTTTTGGTTAATTCGTAATCGGCCAGTAACCTTTGTCCGGGAAAAATTGAATCCCGAATGGATGACTATGTTAAGAATTGAAAATTAAGGATGCGGCACGGTATTGAAACCCTGAAAGGGTTATTCAGCGTAGCCCGCCGCGACGCGGCGGGTAATGCCGTCCCCCCATATTTGTTCCCTGTAGGGGAACCTCAAATGCCTTACCCGCATTTTGAAGTTCTCCTTCAGGGAACATCATGGAACCGATAAGATTCCCCAAGGCGCTGCCTTGGGCTACGTTAAAAATCCCTTCCAGGGAT
>JAQUOK010000097.1 GCA_028717165.1 Victivallaceae bacterium
ATGACGCTGTATAAAGTGGTGGTTTTGCCGCTCCCGGTCGGGCCGACCACCAGGATAATGCCGTGAGGAATGGAAATAAGTTTATCAAAACGGCTGCGCAGACTTTTTGCCATACCGAGCTTTTCAAGGTCAAAAGCCATGACATCCTTGCGCAAAATGCGCATGACAATGCTTTCGCCGTTCATTACCGGAATAGTGCTTATCCGCACATCCATATCGAAATTGCCGACGTGGAAATTGGTACGCCCGTCCTGCGGCAGACGGCTTTCGGCGATGTTCAGCCCGCCGATAAGTTTTATCCGCGAAGCAATGGCGGGATAATCGCGCAGCGAACAGCTCAGATATTCCCGCAGTATCCCGTCAATGCGGAAACGCGCAACCACCCGTTCCTCCTCCGGCTCGATATGAATATCGCTGGCGTTCTGTTCGATCGCCTGGGAGAGCATTTCATTTATCAGACGAACGATTTTTGCCTCGCTGGCAAGGTTCCTCAGCGTATTTTCATCGCCGTCAAGCAATTCAAGGGCGTTTTCATCAGAAAGTTTTTTATCTATATAAACCCGGTTTATCATACGTTCAAGGATGCTGCGCCGGATAAAACAAAAGCTCAATTCAAAATTGAAAAAACGTTTGAAAACATAATAATGATGTTTGAGCCGGTAAGGATCGCAAACCAGCATCATCATGCGTCCGTCGCCCCAGGTATATGGGATACAGCAGTTTGCGGTCAGGTAATCCACGCTTATATGCTCATTTTTTTCAGGTTCAATGAGATCGCTCTCATCAAAAGGCTTTACATGCAGCGCTTCCGTATAGATATTGAGCAGGTCTGTTTCTGAAATCAGGCCTTTTTCGCACAAAATATTGTCCGCATCAGTTCCCGTTGAATGAGGCCGGGAAAGTCTGGCGTAATCCGGGAAACGGGCGGAGAGGATTTTTTTAATCGCATTCAGGCCTTTTTCAAGATTCGCTTCCGAATTGTTTATTTTCAGTTCCATAAATCCCAGAACCCTTTATCCTCCTTGGAAATTGCAGCACCGTTCACATTCTTCTCATGGAACAACTGCAGTTCCTTAACTGAAGTGCGGTAACGCTTCAGCAATTCCTCAAGCTTGGTGTTCTTCTCGATAATCGTTCCGGTAATCAGCATCAGCAGTTCAGTGCGTTCAACCTGCAGATCCGAGTCCCCGACCAGCCGCCGCAAAATCGGGATCTTGCCGATAAACGGTATCGTATCGAGGTTATCGGTGATTTTTTCCCGGATAAGTCCGCCGATGATAATCGTCTGTTCGTTTCCGATGGACAATGAAGTGTTCATAACGCTTTCCCGGATTTCCGGCGAGTCAATTTCCGAAGTGGTATTGACGATGGCCTCGGAAACGGTCTGCTCCAGGTCAAGAGTGATGCGTCCTCCCCGGCTGACATGGGGCGTTACTTCGAGAATAACGCCGGTCTCATAGTACTGGATATTGCGCACCAGACTGGTGGAAACATCGCTGGTGGTCGAAACGACCGATTGGGAATTGGTAACTTCCGACTGGACAAGGGGAACCTTGGCGCCGACGGAAATTTTGGATTTCGTATGGCTTATGGCGAGAATCTGCGGGCTGGAAATGATCTTTACATTGGTGTTGCCGGCCAGAGCCTGAATATAACCGAATTTCTGGCTGGGGTCGGAAGGATTGAAAATCCAGAGTTTACCGCCGTACTGGGAATCCTGACCGGTTCCCGGCACCAGATTCTTATAATTTGTCCCGAAAATGGATTCTATTCCGCTGCCGGAGCCCAGCCCCATCATTTCCAGTCCGAACTTGGTGGATTTAGTCAGCCTGATCTCCGCAACCAGCACTTGCAGCAGCACCTGCGTCGGAATGGTATCGAGCCGCTCGATAACCGCTTTCATCATCGCGTATGAACGCGGCGTAGTCCTGATCACCAGCCGGTTGTGAACGGCATCGGCAAACAGCTTTACCGGAATTTCAAAAACTGTCGCAGGCCCGTCCGGAGAATCACCTTCCTTTTTCGTTTTAGTAGTATTTGCGCTTCCTTTGAAAGAAGCCTGATTTTTGCTGTTTTCCGCGGCAATGCTGGCTCCCTCGATCGGGAAGATCACCGAAAGCGCCTGGGCCAGTTCATCCGCCTTGCCGTTAACCACTGAATAAATGAATACCCGTTCCTGTTCGCCGACTTCTGTTTTATCGAGGATCAAAACCCAGCGTTCAACCTCTTTCAATGCCTCTTCAGTAGCGGCTGAAACGATAATTACCTGCAGACGTTCGAGACTCGTCAATTGAATCGCTCCGGGAATTATCTTAGTCAGGTCGAAAGAAATATTAAACCCGAGAACCGGCAAAAGCTCGCCAAGTTCCCTGGCTATTCTGCCGGCTGAAACGTTATTGCAGGGAATAACCTGTTTGTGCCAGTTGAATTTATCCCTTTTGTCCATCGCCTGGATCAAGCTGTACATTTTGGGAATATTAGTCGGCGAATCCACGAGCATTACCGCGTTCTGGCGCTCAAGCGCAATAAAAGTGCCTCCCTGGTGCGTAAAAGGTTTGAGCTGTTCCACTATCTTCTTGGCGTCGGCATATTCGAGATGATAAAGCAGAAGTTCAACATTTTCCTTGGAAACCCGGTCCTTCCCGAAACCGATCTGCTGCTGCATGGACATTTTAGCCTGGGGAATGATCCTGATCAGATCATCAGAGAGCGAACAATACGCACCGCACATCCAGAGCATTTGTTCGAAAGTCTTCCACAGTTCCTGCCGGGTAAGTTTGCCGTTTATCGACATCGTGACGCTGCCGCGGGTTTCCGGATCTATGCTGTAATTGAACTTCAGGATCTGCGCAAATGCCGGAACCACGTCAACCAGGCCGGCGCCGCTGAAATTGAGGGTTATTTCCGTTGCTTTATTCATATCCGCCTTTTCGAGATATTTCATATAAAAAGGTTGTACTTCGCTTTTGGAATGGGGTTGGGGCTTTTCCGTTTTAAACGAGGCGAGTGAACTTGGTTCCCTCGTGAATTTATGCCCGGATACCATTTCATCCTGCATTGTCTTCGGCTTAAGCGGCAGCGGGTTATGATGGCCGAAAGTAAATTTTTCATTCTTCTTCTTATCTTTTTTTTCTTTTTCCTTTTCTTTATCGGAAAGGGTTTCACAACCGGTAATAAAAAAAGCAGCCGTCAGCATTCCCGCAAGTAGAACCGCCAAAATCTTACAGGTAAAGTATCCCGTATCGACAGGTAATATTTTTTTTATATCCATATCATATCTCCATGATAATTTTTATTTTCAACGCGGTTGGGCCCTGAATCTGCGATTTGCCCGGCCAACCTGGGTTTCCTGTGAACGGGGCGCCTGTGTACGAGGCGCCGGCGAACGGGAAGCAGGAAGGCGAGCAGAAGAGCGGGGAACTGCCGAACGCGGAGTCGCCGCAGGTTCTGCCTTTGCCAGTTCAAGTTCAACCTGCCGGCTGCCGTTTTTCAGAATTGCCGTCTTCTGGGTTATTTCATAAAGTTTGAAGCCGTCCCCGACATCTTCTCCGATCTTGAAAAAACTCTTGCCGTCGGAACTTTTAGTTTTGCGGTTGCTGACGATAATAGCCCCCTTCAATTCGCCGAAATGACAAATACCCATCAGTTTCAGGTCGCATCGCTGATTGGTTTCTGTACCTTTGGCGGGAGCGGCCGGAGATTTGTCTTCACCCCGGTCTTTTTCAAAGAGTTTGCTGTCGGCAAGAAGCGCAGCATAATCCTGGGAAACAACCGGACGAGACTTGTTGCGGGAAGGCATTTTATTCTTTATTACTTTCTTCTGCGGCAGTTTGGCTGAAGCCGCAGAAGGAGCGGCGGCCTCTATCCGGCGCGAATAAGCGCCAAGCAGCAAAACAATTGCCGATATAAAAATAATATTTAAAAACAAGTATATTTTTCTCATCCGGTCTTGCCTTCGCTTTGGGTTTTCGCCTCGTTTTTGAACAATTTGCCGTCAGTACACAGGAAACGAAGAGCTCCGCTGACATTAATGACAGTTTCTTCTTTTTTGTTAGCGACAGTCGGACGCAGATAACAGTTCACCCAGTAAATTTTCGCTTTTTCCTTGTCCAGTTCCTGCAAAAAGCTGATTACTTTTTCAAAACTCCCTTCCGCACTGATACTTACTTCCAGTGAAAAAGTGCCTTTGGCTATCTTCTTCTCCTGAATGCTGCTCATTGACTTCAAAATCAGGTTTGAAAATTTCGCGGCATGCTCAATGCGCTGACGGAGATATAAATCGGCCTTGACTTTGTCGTCCACCAGGTAAAATGTTCTGATCTTACCGGCGACAATATCTTCTTCCCGGATATATTCGTTATATTGGTTCCGGGCCTTTTCCAGGTCCGCACGCAAACGCCGGTAAATATTCTTCTGTTCAAAGAGAAAATCCTGGGTCGGCCAGATTTCGTTACGATACTTGATCCCCGTAAAAGTGCAGAACACCATTACTATAACCAGCGCGACCATGCCCAGAAATATGCTTTTGGTATTCTTAACTTTTTTTTTCAGAAAACTCATCTGCCTGTCTCCGCATTTTTAGGAGGCGCCAATATCAAATATAAATAATAAGTACCGTCATGACGTCTCGATTTTCTCAGGTTATCGATCGTATACACTCTTTCATCCCGCAATTTTGACAGCAGGTCTCCGGTATCGCGGCTGCTGGTTAAGTTTAAGTGTACTTTTTGCGACGTCATGTTATAACTGCTGAGCCAGATGTATTTCGGCAGTTTCCGGGCCATTGACGCCAGAACCTTTAACGGGTCAATTTCTTCGGGGACGGCAGCAATTATTTTCTGGCGAAGTTTCGCTCCCTTTCTGGCGGCGGCATTTTGAACCTGCAGGTTTTTTATCTGGGTTTGTTTCAGGATAATCGCGTTTTTTTGTTCCACGTAAACGCGGTAAACGTCCTGCCGCATCTGAAAAAGCAGCAATGTCAGGCAAATTAAAGCCGCAATTCCGTTAGCGACCGTAAAATATTTCAAAAGTTTATTCCTCCTGGGCAACAGGTTCCCAGGCAATCTGAAGGCCAGCTTTTTTTCGTAAACGCCATATTCGCCGCTCAGTACATAGCGTGCCGCAAGCATACAGGGAACAAAACCGGACAAATCGTCTTTTACCGTTTTATCCGCGCTGCTCTGCCAGGCAAAATGTTTTTCAAGTTCAGAATAAAGATCACTGCTTTCAGCGTGTCCGGTTAAGCAGGACATATGCCGCAAACCGTCGTCTCCCGCCAGAAAAATATGCTCGCCATCAACTACCGGCAGCAGAACATCCCGGCCGGCAGCAAATGGATCCAGACACATAAAGGGGTTTACATAGACATCCAGGCTTATCTGCCTGACCTGGAGTTCAGAAATAAATTTCATCCAGCCGCTTCGTTCCATAAAAACAATGCGCAATCTGGCCAGATCATGGTCAACAGCATCGTTTTCGGATCCGGCAAGGCTTTCCTCCGGTACGGTCCTGGCACTCCAGACTATTTCGGAAAGCGGCAAGGGGGTATGTTTTACCAGTTCGAATTCAATAGCGTTACGCATTTCCTCCGGAGCAAGGACAGGCATGCGCATTTCAAAAATACTGCTGCGCCTTATCTGGTCAACAAGGATTCTCTGGCTGCTGTTCTGGGCGTTAAGTACGTCCATGGCCTGCTGTAAAGTCTCGCCCGGACCGGCACTTTCGTTAAAACCGCCGGAAAAAATCCTTTCAACGCAATATTTCCCGTTTCCCCCGGTTTTTATGCGCAAACCGGCAACCCGGAAAGCATTTTGAATACTTATTACGATACAGCTTTTCGACATTATTATTTACTCAATATCAAGAATTTCCAGTACAGTAACGATTCTGGAATGAGGTAAAAAAGCACCTTGTTCCATTATCTTACTAAAAAAACAAGCCATCCGTTGTTGTTCGTATAATAAAACACACCACTGTCTACTGTAACATTTTTTTTGGCAAATTCCAATTCGATTTATTCAATATGCCTAAAGTTATTTGCCCGCTTATAATATTTTTATGAAACTTAATAAATTTCCGGAAATAAGCGCTTGACTTTTTATTTCAGCCCGGTTATCCTATTCTGCTTCAACAAAAAAATATTGAACAGGGGATTAAGGTATGCCTGAAAACAAAATAGCTTTTAAAAATGTGGTCAAAGTGTGGTGGAAATTCTTCTGGCGTTATGCAGTGCTCCTGACGACGATGCTGATCGCCAATGGCCTGATAATCAACCGCTTGAGTAAAACTTATGATTATCCGACGTTTTTTTTCCTGCTAAGCATCAGCGTCAATCTGGGTTTGAACCTGCTGGTTTCATTCCTGATATTTAACTCGATCCTGGGCAAACCGCTCGGCAAGTCAGGACTTGTTATCGTCCCGGCTGCAGTTAAACGCTGCAATCCCGGCGCCCCCCCGGCTAAAATGAATCCGTTCCGGATTACTCTGGCATGGTGGAATTATTTCTGGCGTTTCGCGCTGTTCGCTTTTGCAATAGCGTTCACGCTCGGCGCACTGTTCCCGATAATCGGGGAACATTTCGGTTACGCGCCATACAGCTTACTGAAATACTCGAAATATATCGGCAATATTTCAGTAGTCCCGGCTTCCCTGCTGGTTTTTATCCTGCTTATGTGGCGCTCCGAAAAACGCCGCAAACTTGATTTGATACCCGTCAGGGCAGAAGAAGTTAACCTGTAATCACTTCCCGGCTTTGCTTTTAGCGGCTTCCGCTTTTGCCAGTTTACCCTGGATGTCCTTCTGCAGATCTTCAAGTTTGCTTATTCCGGTATTGTACAGATGGAACACTCGCATAAAGTTGCTGATTTTGACTTTATCGCTGCGCTTTTCGGAGCCGAGATTCAATTGTCCGGAAATATATTCAAGAGTTCGTTTATAGCCTTCCGGGTCATTGGCCAGGCACAAACATACCAGAATTTTAGGATAAACAACTCCGCCCGTAACAAAACGGTCATCGCGGTGATTTTTCAGAAATACTTTCAGTTCTTCAGTATATTCAGTTGACCTCGAAGTACTTATGGTATCCATTAAGACGCTGTACAAAAGAAAATGCCTTTTGTCTTTCTCGGCAGTAAGGAAATTCTTAATGAACATCCGGCCTTTTTTGTTGGCGGAAGAACAAAGAACGGGAATAAAATAAATCAACTCCTGCCTGTCAGCCGGTTTGAAGTATTTCATGGCCTGTGCAGTGTAAGCCGGATTTTTCACCATCCTGCGCGAGTTCATCAAAGCAAAGCTGCGGAGTTTTTCATCCGCAAGCCATAAAACCATCAGTTTTTCAAACTTTTCCCTGTCTTTTTTGAAAAAAATTTCTCCAGCCATTGTACTGAGCCTTGAGTCCTTTAAAGCCGCTTCAAAAACAGCAATGCTGTTGTAAAAATTGCTCCGTGCAAGTTGATACAACAGCAATCTTCTGAAGCTGACCGTCATATTCTTCTGCGCGTAGACCGCTGCCCAGAAATTGCACTCTTTTTTAGACATGGAACGGCTGAACTCCCCAATAAGGACCAGACGGGCCAGACAGGGGAACGCCAGAGAAGCGCAGCTTTCTTCGCAAAGCGTTTTTTTCAGGAAGGCTGTTTCCTCCTCCGGTTTAAGCTTTTTATATTGTTCTATAAGTTCCTTATATTTTCCGGTATTTCCGGGTTCCATTGCCGGAATACTGTAATTCCGGCCGCTGATCTCATAAACGGTATCCTTTTTCTTAAGGGGCACCAAATAATCTCCCGGAGTTCTAAACTGCCAAATAGTCCAGAGCGGGAAAGTCAACTTCGCATCAGTTTTTTTACCGGAAAGCAACCCGGTAAGTTTTAAATCATTGCCGCGTTTCCGGGAGTTGACAATCCCGATTTCCTCAGCGTCAGCAGCAGCCTGCCAGAAATTATTATGTTCCGGAATTTTATTTTCGGCTCCGGTCAAACAGCCGCTTACTAAACAAACAATGAACAGAACACGCCGGAAAAACGCCATAACCATATCTCCTGTAATTAAAGTTAAAAATTTTCTTAAGATAATATAAATAAGCCGCCGTTAAAGTAAAAACAATAAATTTTATAAAATAAATATGAAAATACGGTCAGAAGGACGGCCCCGACAAAGTCATTGTTTGAGAAAATGGGACTTTTGAGACACTTGGGACGCTTGGGACTTTGAGGTTAAATTCAAAAGTCTCAACCGTCCCGGGAGTCCCAATCGCTGTCAAGCAGGACTTTTGTCGGCCTCGTCCAGAAAATATAGGCCGAAAAACCTGCACATAGCGTGAAAATAGTGAGGCTATACTATACAAGAGTGGCGTCTATGCGAAAAGAAAAGTAATCGGTCAGTAACCACGCCTCAATTCTTGCGGCCTCAAAACGAGGCGAAACTGGTGGCGTTCGCTTGCGTGCATTCAAGGTTTTTACATAAAATATGAGCTAATGAGCCTGTTTTATAGGCGGA
>JAQUOK010000098.1 GCA_028717165.1 Victivallaceae bacterium
TCTCCTCAGAGCTGAAAATATTGAAATTTCGCTTGAAGATTATGATGTTGCCGGGCGCGGCGCGGCTCCTTCGCAAATCGCTAACGCCGGCACTATTTACCTGCCGCTCAAAGGGCAGATTGATATTGAAGAGGAGCTTGGGAAACTCAACAAGCAGAAGAAAGAGCTTGAAGGCTGGATAAAAGGTTCGATGGCAAAGCTTTCCAACGAGAAGTTCCTGAACAACGCGCCGGAACAGGTAGTCAGCGCCGCAAGGGGGCATCTTGAGGATATGAAGCAGAAACTCGAGCGGGTCGAATCCCTGATCAGCGACCTGACCTGATTCTCATCATATCAGATTACTGGAATTTTATTCCGACAAGGGCTGTTTTTTCAGGTATTTTTCCTTGAGGGGTATGTCATTATCCGGCAGCGGGATATCAAACGGGCGCCCCCCGGCACGTATCGACATGGCCCCCATATATCCGGCGGCTACGCTGTAACGGGCCGCCAGGGGCGTCAAAGCAGGTTTTTCCTTCCCGGAAAGATAATCTATAAAATTCTGCACAATTTTGTTATCCGCTCCCCCGTGCCCTCCCGGTTTTACTAAGCTCCGGTAAGTGATATCGCCGTTAAACCGGTATGAATCACTCCTGTTGGTCCAGACTTCAATAGTGGCTCCTTCCCCGACATCGCCATAATTTTCAATTCGCCCTTTCGTTCCCAATATGGTATAATTCCTGCACGAATCCGGGGTATAAAAACATTGCATGTACGATGCCTGAACCCCGTTCCCCAATTGCAGCAATATCATATTATGGTCTTCATTGTCCATATCCGGATTCATTCCTCTTTGTTCAAGCGGCGGCCAGTTGGCCGGATTGGCCTTTGCCTGCACGTATTCGTTGTCGGGATAACTTTTTTCGCAGCTGTTGTAAACGCTGAGTTTTCCCAAACCGGTAACTGTTTTAGTAAAGGAACCGGCCAGCCAGTGGATTATGTCTATATCGTGGCACCCTTTCTGGAGCAGGAGTGAAGTCGAATATTTCTGTTCCGCATGCCAGTCCTTGAAATAATTGTCTCCCCCATAGGAAACAAAATGCCTGCACCATATCGCCTGTACTTCGCCGATGAGCCCGGAGTCAATTATTTCCTTCATTTTTTTAGTGAAACCCATATATCTCATATTATGGCCGATAAAAAGTTTCGTCCGGTTTTCAAATGCCGCCCGCATTATCCGGTCACACCCGGCAATCGTAATCGCCATCGGTTTCTCCAGATAAACCGCGACTTTCTTTTCCAGAGCCGCCGCCGCATGTTCTTCATGGCAGAAATCCGGACTCATTATGAAAACGCCGTCCAAATTTTCTTTTTCAAGCATTTCCCGGTAATCCGTATAGGCTGCAACTTCATGGTTGAAGCGTTCTGTGAATTTTTGCAGGTTTTCCTGATGGATATCCGCTCCCGCGACTATTTGACAGCCGTTTTCCGGCTGGTGCGCAATATCCGCGAGAACTCCCCGCCGACATACCCCGATCACGCCTAATCTCAAGTGATCGGAATGATTTTTTTTCATATTCTCTGATTTTACAATCATTTTTACTATCCACTTTTTAAATTTTCTTTCAATACTGTCTTGTATGCATTTAAAATGCCTGTCCTGCACGTAATTATTTAGTTTCTAAAAGTTGCTTCCCCTGAAAAATTTTGACTTTTTCCAGGCCGGCTGATTTTTTTGTTTTTTCATTTCCAAGCCGACATTTCCGTGGTAAGGTATGTAAATTGAGCGGCATCGAAAAACCGTATTCCCCCGGCGTGCCCGTCAGCCAGCAGTAAACTGGTGTTGTCATGGTGGCCGATATCGGTAGAGGTACAAGCATTGGTGGCGTTATCCTGATCACAATTATCAACAGTAGACAGACTTTCCGCAGTTTCCTCCACCAGAATTATACTGCCGACCGGCACTTTCGCCTTGGCGAAATGGTTTGCGTTCCAACCGGCATACCCGCCGGTATTACTGTACGGTTCCCGAATATTCATGGAATATGAGAACTTGCGTCTTTGTTCGCGTGGACACCTGAATAAATTGCGAAAAGCGTCAGGCGTGTTCGGACTGCTGTTCAGCGCCAGCAAATAGGTCCAGCCGTAATTCTCAATACCTTTTTCTCCCCAGGCGACAATATTGTCAAAGGCAGGATAATATTCCCCGTAATCAGGCGCATAAGCCGCAAACATCAGCGAAATCTGGTGCAGATTGTTAAGACAGGCGGCTTCCGCTCCTTTCAGACGGGCTTTGTTCAGCGCCGGCAGCAGCATGCCGGCAAGAATCGCGATGATCGAAATCACCACGAGGAGTTCAATGAGGGTGAAGTTGTTCCAACTCCGATATTTCATATGCATTATCTTTTTCTCCTGTTTTGGTTCTTTAAGCATTCTTAGTTTCAAAAATTGCTTCTATTGCTCCGAACTTTAATCAGCGTGCATTTGCGTAACAACTTTGAGCGTGTCAATGCACTCTGATTTCCGTTCTGTTCAATAACCAACCTAAAGAAATGGTTTTATTTATTTTCCATGGTCCCTAATTTCACTATCAACGGCTTCTTTAACCTTTGCGCATAACTGTCGATCTGTTTGTGACCGGCGCCATGCACATAAACCCATTCCACTTCCGGGTTATCCACAGGAGTATAGGCCCCGCAATGGTATTTAGAAAATTCTATATAGAAATATCCGTTTCCTTTCGATTTCGATACCAGAAGATGGGGAGGAATAACTATGTTTGAATGGGCAAGCAAAAAACCGAATTGGGTTGCGGTATCGCCTTGGTTTACCGCGGTTTTTACATTATCCTTGAAGGGCTTAAGATTCCACGCATCCCCTTTTGTTACGCTCCGCCAACCTTTATCGGTTAAAACAGAAGCAGAGCTTGATTTGCCGAGCAAACGGCCAAACGGCCAGTAAAAACGTTCTTTTACTATCGCTTTTTCATTGCTTGAATAGTAAGCTTTGATAAAAGGGGAACCATAGTAAAAATCATAAACGATATGGAACGTATCCCGTTTCGCCCTGGTATCCAAAACCGCTCTGCAATGAACCGGGCCTTTGATCAGCCATTTGCATTTTCCGTTTCCATGGTAAGACCAGCCGGCATACCTGTCGCCCGCTGCAGTTAACTCGACAACCGGAAGATCTGCGGCTTCATCATAAATCTGCATTTGTCCTTTGGGATTTAATTTTATTTTAGTCAAACCGGTAGTGATAATTTCTATGGATTTTCCTTTTTTGTTTTTTTCTGTAACAAGCTTTATTCCCTGATAATCAGTTGGTTTTGTTTCTCTACTGCTGCAATAAATCAGGAAATCGTTTTTACCCGGATTAAGTGTTGCCACAAAAACAAGTTCATCTTTCTTATCGAGAAACTTATCTTCCCTCTGCATACTGTCAAGCTGCGAAGCGATTTCCGCCTGTTTGTCGCCGTTTGCCTGATATACCCGGAAAGAATCCTTTTGGATTTTTTTGCCGTCAGCGGCTTTTAACAATTCAGCTCCGGAAATGATTATTGGTTCTCCCGGCCGTACAGTGTTCAAAGGATTGTTTATATTCAGGGAAATTCGATAAGGTTGTGCACTTGCCCATTTTAACGGGGATTTTGAAGATGTTTTCTCAACTTCAATCCTGCTCCTGAAAGGCTCTTTCCGTAAACCAAGCGGATGCAGTTTCCCTTGCCTTATATCTTCTTTTTGTTTATCGCGTATTGCCTTCAACACAGCAAGAATGCTTTTTCCCCCGTGAACCGTTCCTGCTTTTTCGATTACGATATTTTCATAACCGGCTTCTTTAGTGATGGTAACGGGTATGCCTTTTCGTAAATCATCACTTCCCCAATATAATTCATTTTTGTTTTTAGGCAGCAGTTTGCATTCAGATAACCGGAATACCTGATATTTTTCAGCATTCAGCCCCAGTTTTTTTGGGTCGATCCGGATTACTCCTTTCATTTCGCCGACACTTTTTTCCACCGAAGGAATATCGCCCGGCTGATCAGTCGGTTTTACTTCACCTACATAAACTTCGCCTTCCGTTGCCGGAAATAAAGACACCATCAGCCGGTCATTTTTCTTTATGGCCGATTCTATATTGATCATGCCGTTGGAGGTAACTGCCGGCATATGATAATAATTAACAAGACCCGCTAAAATACGCAGCCATTTATTATCTTCCTTTATCCTTTTTGCCAAGTCCAGTTTAACATAAACAACTTTGCCTTCTCCTAAGCAGTATTCGGTGATAACCGGCTGGTTATTGGAAGTCGCAATAATTTTAATTTTATTCCGGTCGACTACCGCTATTCCTTGCTGTAATCTGTTTTTACCCGGAATAACTGCTCCGCCCATTATCTGCCTGCTGAATTTTATTGTGCCGACGGATTGTTTGCCTTTAATTTCTATGCCGCAAAGTTCTTTATTTATATTGCGCGGATTGGTTAAATCTCTTTTTCCTACCGAAAAATCAGCATCCAGAGCCAGCAGAATACCGCCCTCTTTTATGTATTTCAATAAACCTTGACAGGCAAATGCGGGAATTGAATTTCCTGAATATTTGGGGGCGATCAACACCTTATATTTTTTATACAGCCGCGTGTCCCGGATATCAATCCGGTCCGTTTCAAAATAACGGGACAACCGGCTGGTAAGCAGCGCTTCATTATCGCGGAAAACGGGAGCCGGGTTCTTGAAACTGCCGATCAGGTTGACCGGGTAATTTAATATCGCGACTTCGGCTAAGCGTTCGGCTCCTATCCACTCTTTCGCCAGTTTAGTGAGCTCAATGAATTGAGTCCGGATACTCTCGTAACGAAGGTATAGCGAATACGTAAAATATGTTAAGGGATAGCCGCGCAGCATCCAGACAAAATCTAAAGGGGTAAGTTCCTTATAACCTGACATTACTGAATTTTCATTGATATCTCCTTCGTAGCTTCTGGAGGTAAATATCGCATTACAATCACCAATCTTGCCGATGCGGTAAGAATCCAACCCCCATTTCCATGCGTTTCCTCCATAGGCCTGAGAAGGGGCGGTGCGGGTCATAACCTTGAACCCTTTCTTTTTACTGTAGTCATAAATTTTCCTGGAGAAATTTTCATAGACGCAATATTTAAAGACAACAAAGCGCCTCCACCACTTATTACGCGGATCAGGCTTTATCGGCATTTTGCTGCCGGGATATTCCTCGTTATACTCTTTTTTACAGAATTGTTTAAAAGAATCCACACTGTTGGGATGAAGATGATAAAGTTCCGCACACCAGATTTCATCCCAGTACATTCCGACGATATTCCCGTATTTTTTATTTTTTTCGGCAATGGCGTCAATAAGCAGATATTGGCCCTCAATATATTTTCTGCTCGTAAAATCAGCTTCTATGTTTTTATTTTTGCTGTATTGAAGATTCCAGTTAAAGTCTATCCATACTTTCATCTTTTGCCGGACGGCGGCTTTCAAAACTTCATCCAGTTCGTCAAGGTTCGGTTGGGCCGTCAATGTACCGCAATTAGAATCCCTGATTTTTTTTAAATTAACCGTAATCCCGCTGATTCCGGCAGCATGCAGGTCGGCAAAATGTTTATCCCAATCAGTAATATCAAAATGGTTTCTCAAAATAATGTTAATACTTGAGGCAAGAAATTTACTGCTTGGCAGCGGCATATCCTGCGTTATTTTTTCTTCATAAACTTCCACGGCATCAGGATATTTTGCCGCCGATAAAATACCGCTGTACCAGAACGACATTAAAATTAATGCTGACAACAATATATTTTTGTCCATCATATTTCCTTTTGTTTTAGTTCTTTTATGCTATTTCAGCTTGGGCTTGAAATTTAGGTTTGTTTTTCTTGAGGTTTTATTGGATTTATTGTCAATTAATTTAAAGAGGGTGTCCGCGGCGGTTCGGCCGGCTTGGGTATAAGGATACTCTATGTCTATTGATTTAAATTCCTTGAAATTCATATTCAAAGTGTTTTTGCGGCAAATTACCGGGTATTTATTCAGGAGTCCATGGGATTCCAGAGCTTGAAATACAGGAATAGCGCAATAATCAACCGCAAAAAAAGCCGTTACTTCGGTATCATCTTTTAAAAAGTCGGAAACTTTTGAAAAAATATCGTCAAACATATTGACAATTAAACTAGAATCGAAACGAATCCCATGCTTATCATGAGCGGCTCTGAAACCAGCCAGATACTGACTGATAAAAGATCTTTTCTCCCGATACCCGACAAAAGCAATTTTTTTATGTCCTTTCTTAATTAAATATTCAGCAGCGAGATAACCCGCATGTCTGTAATCGATAGTTATTCGATTAAAGTTTTCATTCTCACAAGCGCCCAGGGTAACAACCGGTACGCCCTGTCGTTCTATTTCAGCAATAAGATCGAAAGATTCCGCATCCGGAAACATCCAGATTATTCCGCTTAACCCTATTTTATTAATGAGGCTTATTGCGGTATCAAAACTGAATTCATGCTTCAGATCCGTTACGAATATTCCTTTATTCAGCAACCGGGAAAACACCGATGTGTAAAGCATTCCGTTGCCGTAATTGTAATAATCACTTTTCCCGTCACGGTTGATTATCCCGACAAGTCTTTTTTTATCCTCCGGAATATTGAGGTTTAAAACCGCGTTAGGATTAACAAATACCCCTTTCCCCTGTTTAGCCTGTAAAGCCCCCTGGGCAATATATTCTTTTATGACTTTTCTTACTGTTGGCCTGGAAACCTTACACATTTTGCATAATTCATTTTCTGACGGTATTGTTTCTCCTCCTTTTGAATTAATGATAAATCTTATCAGGTATAAACTTATTGTTCCTGCCGCTGTTGTCGCAAAATTCATATATTCCTTTTGGTTTGAAAAAGTTATTTCATCCAGAAAAAACCGTTTTTTCTGGATCGTTTATTGACAAAAGTCTCATAACTCGGTTGACAGGGAAGACAAAAACGCTTGGGGAGAAAGTGTGTGTTGTTCCCCGCCTCTGCCGTCTACCCGTTGTAAAAATGTTACCCTGATTCATTTTTTCTTGACTTAAAATCTGTATTTACCTTATCCCTGAAAATTTCATCTTTTAAATATTTCAGCGCTATTCGCGCCATAATTGCCGCTATTTTCATCGTTTGCTCAAAAGCATAATCGGTTCCGGCAACCTCTTTGAATTTTTCTGAATGAAGAGGAAAATTTTCATCTCCGGTGATTCCGTAAAAAAGATTTATGCATGGAACAATTTGGGATACATTCGCAAAATCCGAGGAGCCACGCCCTTTCATTTGAGATTTTTGTGGATTCAAACCGGCTTCCTCTGCTAATTTATAAAATTCATTATCCAGTGGTTTGTTATAAATGTTAGCGGAACTCGACTCTCCCAAGACAGTACATTTATAACCGGTTCCAGTCATTAATGCCGCTCCTTTTACAATGTCTTTGAAAAAATTACTCATTTCTTCCCGTATTTTTTCATTCTCCGCTCTCAAATAAAAAACGCATCCGGCAATATCCGGTATTATGTTCGGAGCATCACCGCCATGGGTAATAATTCCATGGACTTTGCTTGACTCTGGAAGATATTGACGCCAAGCGTTTACTCCGGAAAACAGAAGATTTGCAGCATCCAAGGCATTTTTCCCTTTTTGAGGTGCTATTGATGCATGTGACGATTCGCCTTTAAATGTAACTTTATATCTCAATACTCCCAGCCAAGTAGTTTCGGTTAAGGTTTTTGTGTAAGGATGACTTATCAGCGCTGCCTCAATCTCCTTGAAACAACTTTGCTTTATGAGTTTAATTTTTCCACTTTTACCTTCTTCGGCAGGACAGCCCATTATAATTATTCCACCTGGGATATTTCCCTTTTGTAATACCTGTTTTACCGTGGCCCCAGCGGCAAGAGCGCTGGCCGCAATAAGATTGTGTCCGCAAGCATGACCTTTTCCAGGCAATGCATCATATTCCGCCATAAAACAGAATATTGGAGTTCCTTTACCATAGACGGCTTTATATGCAGTACTGATTTCTCCGGCTGGACATTTTATAGAAAAGCCTTGTTGTTTCAAAAACTCAAGCTGCCATGTACATGCTTTATGTTCAGCAAACCCAATTTCCGGGTTTCTATAAATATTATCGGAAATTTTTCTTATCTCAGATTTGAAACCGTTAATTATTTGCTTGATCTGGTTATTCATATTTCAGACTATTCAGAAACTATTTTCGTATTTAGTTTGTAAAAGTAGTTTCATCCAGAAAAAACTGGGTTTTCTAGACGGTTTGTTTTAACTTTAGAAATTTTGTTGTTCTTCCAAATAAATGTCTTCCAAAGCAAAACACATAAGCTATTATGGTATCAATAAGTGAGACCTCCGTTGTACCAACAAGTCCCAGTAGGAATATAATCCCCATTGGCAGTAACCGCACCTCTCATACCATATCCGACATGGGA
>JAQUOK010000099.1 GCA_028717165.1 Victivallaceae bacterium
CCGTTCGAACAGCGGAAATTCGCTAAAACCGTGGAAGCCAAGGTCGGGTTGGAAATCGGCCGCGCCACCGGTGACCGTTCCGCCAGAAAAGTATTCCGCGCCATCGATCCCTACGGCGGCAGGCGCGAATATGATTATCCTTACAGTCGTTTTTTCTATTAATTCTGTTTAACTCTACCGTTGCACAACCTTGCGCATCGGTAAACAATAATTCCTTTTTTCGCCCGTTCCGGGCATCTCACCCCTTGCCGTTCTTACACGAGAACTGGCTCTAAATTCAGGAGGTTTCTATGCAAATTGAGCTGAAAAACATTAATGAAATCAAACCCTATGAGAAGAATCCGCGCATTAATGATGAAGCGGTGGACGCAGTCGTTACCAGTATTCGGGAATACGGGTTCCGCCAGCCGATTGTGATGGACACCGATGGCGTAATCATCGTGGGACATACAAGATGGAAGGCGGCAAAAAAAATGGGACTGACGGAAGTTCCCGTCCATGTCGCAGTTGATTTGCAGCCCGAAAAAGTAAAGGCATACAGACTTGCCGATAACAAAACCGGCGAGATTGCGGAATGGGATTATGACTTGCTGCCGCTGGAACTGGCTGATCTGCAGCAGGCTGATTTTGATCTGTCGCTTTTGGGATTCGATGCCGATGAACTGGATAAACTGCTTAACGGCGCAGACGCGGTTGTTGAGGGCATGACTGACCCGGACGAAGTTCCGGAACCGCCGGATGAACCGGTCAGTAAGCACGGTGAAATCTACCAGCTCGGCAATCACCGGCTAATGTGCGGAGATTCAACAGATAATGCTAATGTCGAAGCATTAATGCATGGTAAAAAAGCGAACCTGCTGCTCCAGGACCCGCCGTATAATGTTGCCTATGAAGGCGGCACGGCTGAACATTTAACCATTCAGAACGACAATATGGATGACGCGGCGTTCTTTAATTTCCTGACTGACGCATTCAAATGCGCGGTTGAAGTGATGAACCTTGGAGCTTCATTTTACATCTTCCATGCTGATTCCGAGGGTTATAATTTCCGCGGTGCGTGTAAAACTGCTGGCTTGCAGCTTCGTGAATGCCTGATCTGGGTTAAAGATTCCTTGGTACTTGGACGACAGGATTACCATTATCAACATGAGCCGATTCTTTACGGCTGGAAGGACGGAGCCGCACACAACTGGTACTCCGACCGCAAACAAACCACCGTGTTGGAATTCGACCGTCCGAAACGGAGCGAACTCCATCCAACCACGAAGCCTGTGGAAATACTGGTTTACCTGATCAAAAATTCTTCTCAACGCGGAGAACTGGTCGCGGACTTTTTCGGCGGTTCCGGCAGCACGCTGATTGCGGCCGAACAGACCGGCCGCAAGGCGTATTTGATGGAAATCGACGAAAAATACTGCGACGTCATCCGCAAACGCTGGGCTGAATTTGTCCATGGCGAAGGTTGCGACTGGCAGGCGTTAACCCCAAAAATATAAGGAGAATTTCAGCTATGAATCAAAATATATTGAAGATATCCCCAGCGAAAGCACACATAATGCGCATAAGGATCAAGGAAATTGGATTAAAGGTTCCGGAGTGGTTCGACAATCTGAGCGATGCCGAGCTGGCCACCTGCTACAACGGCGCGGGCGGCGACCATACTCCGAAAGCAATCCGGAAAATCCTGACCCGGCTCTTGGGCTTTGCCGAGGAAGCGATCCTGATCCATGATGCGGAATTTCAGTACACCCAGCGTTTTTATCCGCTTGACTATTACAGCCAGCAGAACTTCCATGCCGCCAACCGGAGGCTGGGAGAGAACGCGATGGTTATGGCCAAAATAAGCAAGCCTTGCTACTCATTGCTTCGCTATTGGCGGCTGTTTGTCGCCTGGAATAGCCGCCATGTGGTTGATGAATGGGGGTACGACGAATGGATAGTGTGAATTCTCCGCAACTGAGGCTTACGGCGCTACCGGTTTCCGACCTAGTAAAACTCCTGAAACGTTCCGGCTGCCGGACGGTGTCGGAAGATACAATCAGAGACGATGTCGCCAACGGCGCGCCGGTAAATCCCGACGGAACTTTCAACCTCATAAACTATGCCGCTTATCTGGCAAAGGAAACTGACGATGCCGCAAATTAACCCGTCCTCAATGCGCCCGGTGGAAGTGGCGCGGCTGATAAATTCCACAGAGTTGGGCTTCGTGCTGCCGCAGGCGCGGATTTACCGGGATTTCAACCGTGTGGGCTTCCGTATCGCCGCTTCCGACAATTCACGGAACATCAATCTACTCAAGTACATCGCCTGGATGTTTGATCAGGAACACACACAGCAAGACGAATCGTCGGCGCGTTCATACGAAGAACGCCGGGATGCCGAACGCCAGCGCCAGGCAAACCAATCCTTGTTAGGCCGCGATATTGGGCCTTTGCCGGAAGTCGGCAATCCCCGGCGAAAAGCGGAATGCGAGCGCAATTTTCGGCTTTTTTGCGAGTGTTACTTCCCGGACACGTTTTCATTGCCGTGGTCGGATGATCATATCAAGGTAATCATAAAAATTGAAACAGCAGTATTATTCGGCGGCTTGTTCGCGCTGGCGCTCCCTCGCGGCATGGGTAAAACTTCGCTTGCAGAAGTTGCCTGTTTGTGGGCGATGCTCTATGGTCATCGCGAGTTTGTAGTTCTGATCGGAGCGACTGAAAGCGCGGCGCTTGAAATCCTCGACAGCATCAAAACCGAGCTGAATGTCAACGAACTTCTGGCGGAGGATTTTCCTGAGGTGTGTTTCCCGGTAGATCAGCTTAACGGAATTGCCAATCGCTGTGCCGGGCAACTTTACCTGGGGGTGCGTACCCGCATTACCTGGACGAGCAACGAAATTGTCCTGCCGACGATCAAAAACAGCAAAGCCAGCGGCATCATCGTCCGCGTTGCCGGGATAACCGGGCGTATTCGCGGGATGAAATACAAACGTTCTGACGGCAGGAATGTGCGCCCCTCGCTGGTAATCATCGATGACCCGCAGACCAGTGAAAGCGCCGGAAGCTTGGAACAGACCAGAAAAAGAATCCGTGTACTTGCCGGTGACATCCTTGGACTGGCGGGACCGGGACAAAAAATCTCTGGAGTAATGCCATGCACCATCATTCGTCCGGGAGATATGGCCGACACCATCCTTGATAAAAACAAGCATCCGGACTGGAACGGTGAAAAGACGCGCATGGTGTATAAGTTCCCGGACAACATGAAACTTTGGGAAAAGTATGCTGAGCTTAGGGCCGAATCCCTGCGTACCGACGGCAATTTCCAGGCGGCGACCGATTTTTACCGGGAAAACCAGGAAGCGATGGACGCCGGTGCGGAAGTTTCGTGGGAAGCACGGTACAACCATGATGAAATCTCCGCGCTCCAACACGCCATGAACCTGAAGTTCCAGGATGAAACGGCTTTCCGGAGCGAATACCAGAATGAACCGGTACCGGAGGATATGAATGAGGACGTGATCATGACCGCGGATGAAATCGCGGCCAAACTCAACAATATGAAGCGCGGCGAAATCCCGGTCGGGGCAACCTTTCTGACAATGTTTGTCGATGTCCAGAAGGAACTCTTGTATTACCTGGTGGCCGCATGGGAAGAGTGTTTTTCCGGCTATGTGGTGGATTATGGCGTCTATCCAAAGCAGAACCGCAGGTATTTTCTACTGCGGGACGCTCGTCCGACTTTGCAGGACGCCGCGTCCGGTTCCGGGCTGGAAGGCTCGGTTTATGCCGGGCTTGAGGCGTTGACGGATGAGCTTTTAAGCAGAGAATGGCCGCGTGACGATGGTGCAATGATGAAAATCGAACGCTGTCTGATCGACGCCAACTGGGGCCAGACAACGGATGTTGTTTACCAGTTCTGCCGTCAAAGCACACATTCGGCAATACTGCTGCCCAGCCACGGCCGTTATGTCGGGGCTGGTTCGAAACCGATGAGCGAATACCGCAAACAGCCCGGCGACCGGGTCGGCCACAACTGGATGATCCCGAACGTCCGCGGCAAACGGGCGGTCAGGCATGCCTTGTTCGACGCCAATTACTGGAAAAGCTTCATTCATGCCCGTTTTGCGGTTGGGATGGGAGACAGGGGATGTTTGTCGTTATACGGAAACCAGGCGCTGGCCCATCAGCTCCTGGCCGTACACCTGACCAGTGAATACCGCATCAAAACCGAAGGTCGCGGGAGGAAAGTCGACGAATGGAAACTTCGCCCTGAAGCTTCCGACAACCACTGGCTGGACTGCCTGGTCGGCTGTGCGGTAGCCGCCTCGATGCAGGGAGCGACGCTGCCGGGCATCGGGGATTCCGGCAAACCGCTCAGGACGCGCAAGCGGATAAGCCTTGGCTCATATCAACGCCAGCAATTAAGTCAATCGTCCGGCCAACGCAAAATACTGACTCCGTCGACTCCTCGAAAAAGGCTGTAAATCTGTCTTTTAACCCATTCCAAGCAAGAAATTTTTATCAAAAACGCTTCCACCCCCAGTTTAACGGGTCTGGATTTCGCTCCCGGCTCGTATGTACAGAGTGGAAAGGCAATCACTGTCGAAATCTCAAAGGAGGCACTATGCAGAAAGAAACACAGACGACTAACTCACCACTTCAGGAAGTCGCATCCATTCTCGCCAACGGCATCATCCGCCTGAAAAAGAAAGGGAAACTGAAATAATGCGGTACGGGAGCATTTGCAGTGGAGTAGAAGCGGCAACCCTTGCCTGGGAACCGCTGGGTTGGACACCAGCATTTTTTGCCGAAGTGGAGCCGTTTCCGTGCGCGGTTTTAATGCAGAAATTCGGGGCTACGAAACCGAAGCGGATATTGGAGCCTGACGAGGCGGATACGGAAAAAGAGCGCAAACAGCGCGAGCTGTGGCAAAAACAAATCGCCAAGTTCCCGGAGGGCGGAACTACTCCAAACCTCGGGGACTTTACAAAGATCACAAAGGAGGATTATGACGGAAAAATCGACTTGCTTATCGGAGGCCCGCCCTGCCAGTCGTATTCATGCGCGGGGCTTAGAAAGGGACTTGATGATCCGCGCGGCAACCTCTCGCTTGAGTTTGCTCGACTGGCTTACCGCCTTGAATCACGATGGTTTTGTCTTGAAAATGTCCCAGGGATGCTGTCACAAAGCAATGGCCGGGCCTTTGCTGAAATACTATCGGCTTTCTGCGGATGGGAAGTTGAAGTTCCTGTTCTCAGAAGAAAGAAAAACGGCGAAGTCGTCAGAGGATGGAAGAATTCCGGCATCGTTGCCCCGGCTCCCGGAGGATATGGGCTGGCATGGCGAACTCTTGACGCTCAGTTCGTGCGAGTGGACGGGTATTCACGGGCTGTCCCTCAAAGACGAAGGCGTCTCTTCCTTATCGGAAGTATTGGAAGCTGGGAACGTGCCGCGGCGGTACTTTTTGACGAAGAAAGCCTGCGAGGGAATACTCCGCCGGAGCGAAAAACGCAAGCGGGAATTGCCAGAAGCGTTACGGCAAGCACTGGCGGAGTCAGCGGCAAAGAGCAGCAGCACACCTTCGTGAAGGAAAACGGACAGCCGTTGAATGCCTTATGCGCGGCTCACGGCCAAGGTAATGCGGAGGTTTTGAGTGAAAAATCCCCCACGTTGAACTGCAACCATGAAGCTCCGATCGTCTGCCGTGAATCCGGACAGGGCTTCTGGCGGGAAGCTGAAGCATCCGGAACAGTCAAAGTCAACGGCGCCGAACCGACAACAGTGGTGTGCCTTAATAACCGACCGCGGGAATTCAAAACCGAGGAACAGATTCATTATCCGCTCAGGGCTACAGATTACAAACAGCCTCCGGTTATCTGCTACGAAAACCATCCGAATGATTCCAGGATAAAGGAACTGACTGAAGGCGTTTCAACTCAAATAACAGCTCGCGCGGGGACCGGTGGCGACAATTTGAATTTAGTGCTGCATGTCGCCGGGTTCCTGCCTGGACAAGGGCAGAAAGCGGGGAGCGTAGGGTACGAGGAGAATCTAGCCCCGACGCTGCGCAGCGGATGCGACAACTATGGCGTATTTAAAAGCTACGCCATAGCCGAAAACATCATCAACCGCAAGGTCAAAAACGGCGGCAACGGGACCGGAGTAAAAGAAGGTATTCAATACACCTTGAACACAGTTTCACCGCATGGCGTTTCCTACAAATCCGTGGTTCGCCGGATGATGCCGATTGAGTGTGAACGCCTGATGGGATTTCCGGACAATCACACCAGAATTGCCTGGAACGGCAAAGGTGAAGAAGAATGCCCTGATTCCCATCGCTACAAAGCCTGCGGGAACAGTTTCTGCACAAACGTAGCCAGATGGGTCGGAATGAGAATTCAAATGGTGGAGGATTTTTTCAATGAGCGAACTTGAACAGAAAATCAAAGACAACGCTTCCGGGCCTAAATCGGCGGAAAGTGATGGTCAGAAAGTCGAGCAGCATTCCATCAAAGACCAGATCGAAGCGGACCGCTATCTGAACTCGAAACAGGCCATGAAGAATAAAAGTCTGGGAATAAGAATCAGTAAACTGTGTCCACCGGGAGGCGCGTAATAGTGAAGCCAAACGGCAAATATCTTTACTATCCTGACGGCAGAAGGATGGAAATAAAAGCTTCGCCACGCCCGGCATTCAGGCCGCATGGGATTTCCGGCTGGAACCGGCAGGTGACGGCGCGGTTCGACGCTGCGCAGACTACGCATGACAACCGTCGTCACTGGGCTGCGGCCGGGAACCTGAGCGCCGATGCCGAGGCATCCCCTGTTGTCCGGCAAATTCTGCGCAACCGGGCTCGGTACGAGATTTCCAATAACTCGTATGCGAAAGGCATCGTCCTTACGCTGGCAAACGACGTTATCGGTACCGGGCCGAGATTGCAGATGCTGACTTCGGATGACGTATTCAACCGCCGGATTGAACAGGATTTCATGCTGTGGTCAGCGGCGGTGCGGCTGCCGGAAAAACTCCGTACCATGCGGATGGCGAGGTGCCAGGACGGCGAAGCTTTCGGGATCATGGGGACGAACCCTAAAGTCCCGCACGAAATCCAGCTTGATCTGATGCTGCTTGAAGCAGATCAGGTTGCCAGCGGATTCGCTTTGAGCATGGATAAATATGAAGTCGACGGAATAATCATGGACAGTTTCGGCAATCCTGACCTTTACCGGGTGCTGAAGTTCCACCCCGGCGGCGCTAGTTTCAGCCGTTATGACGATGCTGTGACTATTCCGGCGGAATCCATGCTGCACTGCTTTCGCGTGGATCGTCCCGGGCAGCATCGAGGAGTACCGGAAATGACTCCGGCTCTGCCGATTTTCTCGCAGCTGCGCCGCTTTACGCTGGCAGTGCTGACGGCGGCCGAAGCAGCGGCCGATTTTTCCGGGATTCTCTATACGGACGCGCCGCCAAACGGCGAGGCTGACGAAGTCGATCCGATGGCACTGGTCGAACTCGAGCGCAATATGCTCCTGACTATGCCCGGCGGCTGGAAAATGGCGCAGCTCGACCCCAAGCAACCGGCGACAACCTATGCGGAATACGTCGACAAACTGATTGACGAAGCGGTACGCTGCATCCTGATGCCGAGCAACATCGCCAAAGGAAATTCGAGCGGCTACAACTATGCCAGCGGCAGGCTCGACCACCAGGTTTATTTCAAGGCTATCCGGGTGGACCAGTCGTTTATCGCATCTGTGATTCTGGACAGGATTCTGCACTCCTGGCTGCGGGAATATTTCCTGCTGCATCCGGTATTCGAAATGAATTATCGCTATCCGCTGCCGCAGCACGCCTGGTTTTGGGACGGCAATTCGCACGTTGATCCGATGAAGGAAAGCCGGGCTCAGGATATCCGGCTCAAAAATCATTCCACAAATTTGGCTTTGGAATATTCCCTCGCGGGCAGAGACTGGGAATCGGAACTCCGTCAGGCGGCGCGGGAAAAGAAGCTGATGCAGGAACTCGGACTGACCGATTCGGACATAAAAATTTAACCCTTAACAACAAAAGGAAAAGCAAATGGGTACAGAATTTCTCATTATCGAAGCTGCCGCTGACAACGGCAATTCAAAAGTAGTAGGACTCGCTTACAGCGGCGGCAAAATGAAGCTCCCCGGCTGGAAATATCCGGTAGTGGTAGATCTGGCGGGAATGCAGATTCCGGAACAGGTGCCGCTCCTGGCTAACCATGAAAACAAGGTGGCGTCCAGGGTCGGGATGGTCGCGGCGAAAGTCGTAAACAACACGCTGGAAATCGAAGGCGATATCGTCGCCAAGGGAGAACAGGCGGACGACATCGTCGCCCAGGCCAAGGCCGGAGCCGACTGGCAGTTATCCATCGGCGCGGACGTTTCGGAATCGGAACTGGTCAAGGGCAAGCGCACCGTAAACGGTCAGGAACA
>JAQUOK010000100.1 GCA_028717165.1 Victivallaceae bacterium
TGCTTTTTGTAAAACTAAATGCATTTAAGGGTTTTGGAGGGGGTGCATTTACTTTGTCAATTATCAATTTTCAAAATTAAATAAAAAAATTCCGTTATTATCTTGCATAATCGCCATATCAGTTCTATCTTGTACCAACCGGGAAACGGGATGGGGGTTTTTTAATCATAATTCCCGGGGAACAGTCGGGCATCCTCTGCCCGGCGGACTGGGTTACGTGACAATTTAACAAGGGATAAGTGTATGAAAAAGAAGAAGATGTTCATATTCGTCTATGTTGTTCTGGCATTGATTTTTGCGGTTTTGAGTTCCTGGTTTATCTTTTACTGTTACGACAATTATGTCCCTTTCCGCAGTCTGTTTGAAGGCGACGCCAATGCGGCGATCGGGGCTGTCGCACAGGGCGCCGGATTCGCGAGCCAGGCGCAGGCCATGGGCCGGGTTTCATTGTACATTTTCAGCGGTATAATCGTTATCCAGTTCCTGGTGCTTTTCCTGGGGATGACCGTTCTCCGTTTTATCGGCAGAAGCAATGACTCGATCGAAGTGAAACTGGCGCGTTTGAATAACGCCGACATATTCCTCGATCTGCCTTTGTACGTCGGGCTGCTCGGGACGGTTGCCTCGTTCATCGTTATGACCTTTAACCCGCAGACCAGCCGCCTGATCGCCTATTCATCTACTTTGATCGGTATTATTACCAGCGTTTTTTTGCGGACGACCATGTTATTCCCGCTGAAACAGCATCTGGTTACTGAAAAAACTAAATTAAGCGGAGAATAGATTGTGAATCGTTCGGTACTTATCGTCATCTGTGACTTTCTGGTTCTGTCGGTTTTATCCCTGAGTCTGGGGGTGGCGCCGCTGAATTCAAGTTTCACAGGGCAGGGAACGCGAATAGATGATTATACCGCCAATATACTGCTGGACGAACTTAAGGCGAAAACCCTGCAGCTGACCAAAGTGCGGGATGATCTGCTGAAAGCCCAGCGGAAACTCGGATATGCGGAAACCCGCTCGAAGCAGGTCAGCAAGCTTAACGATGAATTGGCGCAAGTCCGTTCGCGCATGAATTACCTCGAAGCCAAACTGAAAAAACGCGATGGCGAAATCGGCAAACTTCCCACTGAAAAACTTCTGCAGCGTCTTGAAAAGGAAAGCGTCAGACGTCTGAGAGTTATGACGGAAATGTCCGAAGCGAAAGCCGCCCTGGAGTTTGAAAAGGCGAAGAATAAAGAGCTCATGGAAAAAATGAACGCCCTGAATCAGGACGTGATGCGCCATGAGGATGAACTGACCGAAAATAAAACTATGCTTGAGGAACGTACTAAACGCCTCCAGGAAATATCCCGGAAACTGCAGTCAACTGATATTGCGCTGGGAAGCGCCAGGAACGACCTGCAGAAAACGGAATCCGCCCTGACTGCCGCAAAAAATAACCTGGCGGCGAGAAAACTTGAGTTGACAAGTTCGCAGAAAGCCCTTGATGCGACAAAATTGCGGCTTAAAAGTATTATTACGGAACTTGAACAAAGCCAGGGACAGGCGAAAGCGACCCTCATGGATCTCTCATATGTCCGCGGCCGTCTCAGCGCCACGGAAAAAGAACTTGCCGAAAGCCGCAGCAGTTTAACCAAAAGCCAGAAAGCGGTAGCGGTTCACGAACTGGAACTGAATGAGGCGCAGGGCAAGATCGCCAACCTGCAGAAAATGCTGAAAAACGCCGTCGGCGACCTGTCAAAAACTCAGGAAGAACTGGATTCGTCGAGGAAACAGGCGGAAGTTGCCGCCGAAAAGCTTATGAAAGCTAAACTCGACCTTGCCGCGACCACCAGTAAGGAAAAAGCCACCCAGGCGACTTTGATAAAACTCAAGGAATCATTGAGCGAAGCGGTCCAGAAGCTCAGAAGTGACGCTCTGGAAAGATATTCGCAGGCGGCGGTATTGCTGAAAATGGAGGTGCAGGAAAGGCGTTTCCTGATCAATTACGGCAAAGATATAAATTTCTATCTCCCGGAAGTCCTGATCGGCGGCAAAAGATATCTGGTTTCATCCATTGACCTCTTAAGCGGCATGGGCCGGGTGATCACCGAGTCATCCTCGATCAACAAACTCAGTTACGCGGTCGGCAAACCGAAGAACGGCTCCAGACAAATGACCGCTCTGGAAAATCCGATATTGTCGCTGAACGCGGACAACCGGGTTTGCCTGCTTGAGGTTCCGGCGATAGGCAAGGAACCGGTTCAACTGCTTAACTACAATGAGTTGCGGAAACGCGGGCTGCAGGATCTGACGCTTTTCAAATATACGACTTTCGGGCAGGAATCAAGCAGCCTGGAGGGAAGATGTTCCCTGGGCTTGAAGAAAGGGGACAATTATTTGTATGTCCGCAATTCCGCGCACCGGAACACTCCGCAGCTGAAAGCCGATGTCGGCGATTTTATCATGACTAAACAGGGACAGTTTGTCGGCGTTGCGGTGGAAGTGGAAAATTTTGACCTGGGGCGCAGGCAGCGGGTCAAATTCTTCGTCTTTTCGGACGATTCCGAAATAAAGGATATAAGTCGAATTCCGATAGTCAAGCCCTCGGGAAGTGAATATTTCCGCGCTTTTGCGAAGAACGTGGCGGAAATAAATTCCAGGATAAAACATTTAAGCCGAATTAAAAAATCTCAATGACAAGGTACCCTGACAGAATCAAAACCATGATTTAAAGCTGTAAAACTATGAGCCGAGAAAAAGATAAAGAGCCGATTGACAAACTCCAATTGGGGGAATCAGACAACACTTTGAGTTTTTCCCGGGCGAGCGAGCAGGATGCCGAAGCAATTAATGTCAAGGAGATAACCAAGCTGCTTGATCTTGATATCGAAGACAAGACCATTAACCGCTATTCCCATATAAAAACCATCGGGCTCGGCGGCGTGGGCGCGGTGCTTTCCGCGTATGAACCCGGACTTAACCGGGAAGTGGCGATTAAGATACTGCGTCCCGCTTTCCGCGGCAAGGTGGATGCGTTAAAGCGTTTCGTACGCGAAGCGCGGGCTACCGCCCATATTGAACACCCTAATATCGTACCGGTTCACCAACTGGGCGTATTCAGCGATAACGGCGCTTTTTTTTCGATGAAAAAAGTCGGGGGGCGGGATTTGCGTTCGGTAATCCGCAAACTCAGCGAGGGAAAAGAGGAATTCATTAAGAAATATACCTTGCGCCAGCTTCTGCAGATTTTCGTTTCCGTCTGTAACGGCGTTGCTTACGCGCACACGAAGGGAATCATTCACCGCGACCTGAAACCGGCTAACATCATGCTCGGTGACTACGGCGAAGTAATGGTGATGGACTGGGGACTGGTCAAATACCGTGCCGAGAAAGATACTTCCAAACTGGAATGGGAGGTCGAGTTTGATCCTGATTTCAAGACGGTCGGCTATGAAGACGCCCTGAGTACCATTCAGGGGTCGGTCAGCGGAACGCCGGCTTATATGGCGCCGGAACAGGCAGGCGGGCGCAATGAGGACGTCGACGAAAAAACCGACCAGTACAGCCTGGGGGCGATCCTTTATTCCATTCTTACCTGGGAAACCGCGCCTTTTGAATCCCCCATGACTACCAATCAGGTTCTTAACGCCGTGGTCAACGGCGATTTCAAAAGACCGCGCAAACGGGCTCCCAGAAGGAAAATTTCCCGGGAACTCGAAGCAATCTGCCTGAAAGCCATGTCCCTGGAAAAAGCGGATCGTTATGAAAATGTCGAAGCGTTGGTACGGGACGTGAAAAACTATCTTGAAGGTTATCCGGTAATGGCATACCGGGGGTCATGGGCGAGGCGTTTCTTTAAAATTATCCGCCGCCGTCCGATTATTCCTTCCGCCGCCATTGTCGCTTTCTTCACTTTTCTCGCCGTGATCGGCATTCTCCATTTTGAAAACGTGTCGCGGGTATCCAATCTGGAGCGTTTTGCGGTTTACAGTATCGGGCTGGGGGATAACTATTACTGGAAATCCATTAAGGCCTATCAGCGAATGCAGGAGGAATATGAGAAACCGCCCGGTGAGGCGTCCTATAATAAGATCAGCCGGTTTTATGAGGATTTTAACCGCTATAAGCTTGAATTCAACAGTAATTACAGTGTCGCGGCGCAGTTCCTCTTTCAGGCTGAGGACCTGGGGGGGCCGAGCAGGAAGATCAACCAGGAATTGCTGAAAGTACTGAAGCAGCAGTTGAATTTCAGTCTCCTTACCGGCAATTATGAGGAAACGAGAAGCCTGGTGAAGCAGTTAAGGTTGAGAAGGCACCGGGTTTTCGGAGAAATAATAGGCTCGGACCAGGAAGTTTATGAACAGATAAAAATGATTATCCGCAATGAAGGGATTGTCAAGCTTACTTCCATCCCGGCCGGAATAAAAGTTTATTATGAAGAGTTTGCTGATGATGACAGTTTAGGCGGCTTGGCCGGTAAGAAAACCTTTCTTGGGACAACCCCGTTTGAAGAAAAACTCTCTGCCGGCAGCTATCTGCTGTTTTTCGAGGATAAGCGGGGCACGGTGAAATGTCCCGTCCAGGTATCCTGCGGAAGGGTTAATCCTGTCGAGGTGAATATGCCGGATAGAATACCTGACGGCATGTGTTATATTCCGGCCGGGAAATTCTGTTTCGGTACCAGAAAGAGCCTGAACCGGATGGATGAATATTTCCTGCCCGCCTATTTTATAAGCCGTTATGAGGTGACCATGGGCGAATATCTGGAATTCTGGAAAACCCTGAAATCATCCGAAGAAAAGAAGCGTTATCTGGCCCGTTATCTTTTCAGCAACGGCGATTTCAAATATCTTACGGTTTGGGACGAAGACGGGAAACTGCGTAAAGGTTTTGAACCGGATATGCCGGTAGTCGGCATTACCGGGGAGGCCGCGGAAGCTTATTGCGGATGGCTCAGTAAAAAACTCGGCGTCTTTTTGCGTCTGCCGACCAACCTGGAATGGGAAAAGGCCGCCCGCGGCGTTGACGGCAGGATGTTTTCATGGGGGAATACGCATAATGCCGGAGCCGCTCTCTGCTGGGACAACAAATCCGCCAGGGAAAAACATCCGATAGCGGCCCCGGTAGGGTCTTTACCGGATGACAAGTCTGTTTACGGCGTTATGGACATGGTCGGGAACGTTCGTGAATTTACTACGGACAGGGTGGATAACGGGAACGTATTTGTTATCAAGGGCGGCAGCGTATTGTCCAGGCTGCTGTTTTCCTATTGCGGGTATTCCAGCCACAGCAACGGGGAAAGCGAAAACGATATCGGTTTCCGTTACGTAATGCCGATTGATGAAGAATAATCTTGCGCCGGTACGGCACAGGAAATTAACTGATGATTGATTTTAAAAATATTTCCAAACATTACAGCGAACAGATAATTTTTAACAACGAAAGCTTCAGGATCAACGCCGGGGAACGGGTCGGGATCGTCGGCCCCAACGGCTGCGGCAAGAGTACCCTTTTCGAAATCATAACGGGTAATATCGAGCCGGACGGCGGTCAGGTGATCCTGCCCAAAGACCTGCGGATCGGTTATCTGCGTCAGCATCTGCCGGATGAGTTTCCCGGGCGGAAACTTATTGAATTTGTTGCCGATGCGGTTCCCGAACTGGCGCAAATCGGTGAAAGACTTCACGCTCTTGAACACAGAATGGAAACTGACGCCGCCGGAGACGAGCTTGAGCGGGCTTTGAAAGAACATGGCGAACTGCAGTCCCGTTTTGAACAGCTTGGCGGTTATACTCTGCGCAGTGACGCCGCCGCCGCTTTGTCCGGATTGGGGTTCAGCGAAGACGATTTCGGCAGAACCGTTGCCGAGTTCAGCGGCGGCTGGCGGATGCGCGCTTCCCTGGCCCGGGTATTGATCTCCCGCCCGGATATTCTCCTGCTTGACGAACCTTCCAACTATCTGGATGTTCCGGCGGTGGAGTGGCTGTACCGTTTTCTCAACGGTTTCAAGGGAACTTTGCTGCTGGTTTCGCATGACCGCTATCTTCTGCAGAAGCTCTGCACGGTTACCCTGGAGGTAAACAACGGCATGATAACCCGTTATCCCGGGGATTACGATTATTACCGCCGCGAACGCGAATACCGGCGGAAAACGCTGGAGGCGGCCAGGCTTAACCAGGAGAAAAAACGCGAGCATCTCCGGCAGAACATTAACCGCTTCAAGGCCAAAGCCACGAAGGCGGCGCAGGCGAAAAGCTGGCAGAAACAGCTTGACCGGCTGGATGAAATAATCCTGCCGGACGATTTGAAGTTCAGCGGGAAAATACGCATTCCGGACGCTCCGCCCTGCGGCGCTGAAGCCGCCCGTTTCGACGAGGTTTCATTTTCATATCCGGACGGGCATAAGGTTTTTATGAATATCGACCTGCAGATCAATTCGGGGGAAAAAACCGCTTTTATCGGTTATAACGGCGCCGGGAAGACCACCCTGCTGAAGCTCCTGACCGGCAGACTGAAGCCGGACAGCGGAAAAGTAGTGCTCGGGCACAATATCGTTACCGGTTACCAGGCGCAGGAATTCGCTGATATTCTGCCGGATGACCGTTCGGTTTATAATATAGTCAGGGAGATGGCCGGAAACGCCGAACAACTGGCGGCGGTGCCGGCCGTACTCGGCAGTTTCGGTTTCAGCGCCGGCAACATGGATAAAACCTGCGGCGTATTGAGCGGCGGCGAAAAAATACGGCTTTGCTTCGCCCGTATTTTCATCAATCCGCCCAACCTGCTGAATCTGGATGAACCAACATCCCATCTGGATATTGCCGCCCGGGAAGCCCTGCAGGAGGCGCTGGCGCAATATAAGGGTACGGTCTGTCTGGTCAGTCATGATATTGAGTTTGTGCGCCGGACGGCGGATATTATTGTGGCCGTCCGGGGGCGCGGGATCCGGAAATATTTCGGAGATTATGATTACTACCTTGAAAAATCCGCCCGGGAACGCCTGGGCGAAAAAGAAGAAAATATCATTACCGCCGCGTCCGTCAAAGACGGCGGCGGCCGGGAACGCCGCCGGGAACGCGCGCTCCGGCGGCAGGAACTGGCCGCCGCCAGGAGGAAAGCGGAACTGGCTTTGAAAAAAGTTGAGGAAAGAATAGAAAAACTTGAATTCGAACGAGCGGAAACAGTAGAGTTGCTGGCAGGGGATAGGAACGTCGATTTCGCCTCGGTGAACCGGCGTCTGGCGGAGCTTCAGTCCGAATTGGACCGCTGCACTGCCGAATGGGAAAAAGCCATGGAAAACTTCGATGAAATAATGGAGTTAAACGCTGCTATTAACGCTTGATTTTTTTAATAGTTACTGCATAGTAACGTAACCCAGAAGGAAATTAAAAAAAATGAGTTGTCTTCCGGACAAAATGTCCGCCTGGCCCTTGTTC
Source organism: Victivallaceae bacterium (assembly GCA_028717165.1). Taxonomy (GTDB): domain Bacteria; phylum Verrucomicrobiota; class Lentisphaeria; order Victivallales; family Victivallaceae; genus JAHOYW01. The sequence goes on from JAQUOK010000100.1 coordinate 7,419, forward strand.
GGCGCCGGTATGGATAAACTTGGCAAAAACGATCAGGTCTGCAAAGTTCCGGTCCCCGAACCTTCAGACGATGAGTTACTGGTCAGGATCGACGCAATAGGGCTTTGCTTTTCGGACGTGAAACTGATCCGCGCCGGTGAGGAACACCCCCGGGTCATATCGGAAAACCTGGAAGCAGATCCGGTTATTCCCGGACATGAAGCCGTTATGACGGTGGTTAAGGTCGGTAAAAACCTTCAGGACAAATTCAAATGCGGCGAGCGCTTTATCATTCAGGCCGACATTTATGTCGGCGGTAAGGGTTTTGCCTACGGTTATGCGATAAACGGCGGTATGGCGCAGTACAGCCTGATAGATCAGAGGATACTTAGCGGTGATGAAGGGTGTTATCTGCTGCCTTTGAAAGAAGATACGGCCAATGCCGTCGCCGCTTTAATGGAACCCTGGACTTGTGTGCAGGCCAGTTATATGATCGAAAACCGCGTTGCCCCGAAAAACGGCGGAGAGGTTTTGATTGCCGCCGAAGAGGGCAATGATAAGATATACCGTGCCGGGGCGCTTCTGAAAGCGGCGGTCCCGGTTAAGGTATCCGCTTTCAATCTTTCCGGCGCCGCAGTGAAAGCTTTGTCTGAGGAACTTGGGTGCCGGATAGAATCTGTTTCCGAACTGCCGGAAGGCCCGTTTGATGATATTTTCCTCTGCGATTGCGGAAGAGCTCTGGCCGAAAAAGCCGGAAAGCTCGGAAAGCGCGGCGCGCTTATCAGCCTGATCGGGGAATATCCTGACGAAAACTGGAGCTTTGACGTCGGCAGCATTCATTATGAGGGCTGGTTTTATCAGGGAGCCGCCGGTGCCTGTTTGTCCGACGCTTACGGACGAAACGTGCGCAGTGCCTGGAAAAAGGGCGGTTCATGCTGGCTTCCGGGCGGCGCCGGGGCTATGGGGCAGATGCATACCCAGATGGCGGTTGAGTCCGGGGACGGCCCGGCCCGTATTCTGGTTTCGGATATGGATGACGC
>JAQUOK010000101.1 GCA_028717165.1 Victivallaceae bacterium
GCGTAATGTTTTTAAGATTCTTTTCAGCCTGAAAGCGCCAGACGCTTTCAGGGAATTCCTTTACCACCTTTTCGAAAAAACCGGCGGCAACTCTATATTTTGCGGTAATCCTGGCAATATAAGGCCCTTCGCCGTTTTCATTGTCGGCGATTTTCCTGTTGACGTACCCCAACCCGAAATATCCTGCCGCGCATTCTTTGTTTCCCGGATATTTGGCTGTTATTTCGCGGAAAATTTTTTCGGCGGTATCATAATTATCGCAAAGCGCTTCACTGAAACCTTCAAAAAACCGTGACTGTATCCATAAGGTTGCACTCTCGGCGTTTTGCGCCGCGTCACGATAAGCTCCTACCGCCTCCCGATAATCGCTTCCGGCCCGCAGACAGTCCCCGGCATACAGCCGGGCAGCACACCGGTTCGCTCCCGCGGCCGCTGCGAATTTTTCCGCGGCGTTTTTCAACAGGCCTCGTGTTACCGTTCCGGGAGCGTTCTCCAGTTTACTCATCAGATACGCCAGATATGCCGCGCCCGCCGCCTGAAAATGTTTTTCCGGCCCAACCGCACTTACAGATAAGAGCCGTGAATAGACGGCGAAATCCGAAAGCGGATACTGCCGTAATATGCGTTCGAACATTTCTCCGGCTTTTTCCGGCTTTTTCAGTTCCCGGAAACAAATACCGGAACCGAAAAGCACCATTGGGGTAATCTGATCGTCATCGGGATATTTTTTCAGGATATCCCGGTACTTTTCAACGGCTTCCGGGAATTTTTTCTGAGAATACGAACAGGCTGCCAGGCAAAACCTTGCCTCGTCCGCTTTCCGGCTTTCCGGATATTCCCGGATTATCCGCTCGAAAAGAGAAGCCGCCCGTTTATATTCTTTGAGTTTCATAGCAGCATTGCCCTGACGGGACAAAGTCCAGACATTATCACCGCTCCATGCCGTCAGACCGGTTAAAAATATCAGGCTGAGAGCCACAATACGGGAAACAATCTCAGCTATATTTTTTTTCCGCATCATCATTTTTTTCCCTGCTTTTTCTGCAATTCGGCGAGGTATTCTTCCTTTTCCTTTGCAAGCGCTTCCAGACGCGGTTTTATTTCCTGTTCATAGCGCCTGCTCAATTCTTCGCGAACCTTCGGGTCGGCGGCCAGAATTATCATCTTTACCAGGCCGATACTGAAATTCATGGATACGCGGTTTTTATTGCTTTTCCAGTCAAGTTTTTCGATTCCGGCAGCGGATATTGAAAAAACTTCTTTGGTCTTGAACCATTCCGGCATAGTCAGGTCAACCAGGACATCGTCAATCGGCGCATAGGAAAATCCTTTTTTACGGTCGGCCTCATAATCCTTATTGGCGGCAAACAGAATAAACGCCCGGTCGCCCGACCCGATGGTATAAAGATCGACATCATTCATGGTTTTGACAGGCAGAGGCCAGACATCGCCGCCGGCAAGCAGCGAGCCCGCCAGGTGAAGCGTAAAATTGACCGCCGCCAGCTTGAACCATTCAAGCCGTTGTTGATGGAAAAGGTCGTGAAGGGGATAATAGAAGAACCCTTTGCCCCCGTTGCCGACCGAATACCATGCCTGTAACGCCTGCGTCTCAAAGCCAAGCTTTCCTGTATAATGTGGTCCTACCCCGGTCAGATACCAATATACAAAAGGCCGGCCTGCCAGACGTGCATGATGCATGTGGTCCAAGATAAAATCCTTCACCTTCGGGTTGCCGTGGGCAAAAGTATGAACGATAATACAGTCACATATTCCCCCGAACGCGTAACAGTTTTTAGGCCAGCCGCTATGATCCATGGTAACGCTCACCAATGCGGTCGGATCCAATATGCGGCAAAAATTTGTGGCCCTGGTCATTTCCCGGCAGGTAAGCGGCCAGTTCCCGCGGCCGTCCGGCTCATCACCAAGGAAATAACGCCAGCGGGGATGAGGATAATAAACGCCTTTGCGTTCTTCGCGTCCGACAACATGTCCGCTTTTTACTTTCTCCGGATTAATAAATATAACTTTTTCCTGAGTTTCTTTTTCATAATCATAAACTTCACTTCGCGACGTGGGCAGACATCCCCCGATATAAGTAAGATACTGATTCAGCGCACTCCGGCATAATTGCGGATTCCAATTAGTCAGGGCACCTAAAATGAACTCCGCCGGCGTGGCGGTAACGACACAGGCGTTGCTGCCGCCGTTTTCGCTGTTGATTTTCAGGAAGTGAGACGACATATCCTTCAACGGCTGGTCAAAAGTTGCCTTGATATAGCAGACGTCGCGATAAAAAGCCGGACTGTATATCACGGCATCCGCCTTTTTGCCGTCAATTTCCAGGGAATTTATTCTGACGTTTTTACCGCTTTCTTTACCGAGATAAACATTTATGGTTTTCAGATCATCGGAAAAACTGACGTAATTTATCCTGAATTCCGGGTTTACAAGCGGTACTTCTGCATTTAAGGTCTGCCCCTCAGCCGGAACAACGGCAACGTTTACGGACTTTCCTTTCGGCCGGTCCTGCAGTCTGATTGTGACTTCACAAATCCCTTTTGCCGGAACCGGATTCGGCCATACCCGGTACCAGAGCACTTCCGGGTTTTTAATCTGCAGATATTTTTTGCGAAATTCTATCGGCTTACTGATTATCTCCCCGGTTGTCAGACAGCCGATGTCTTTACCATCCAGTTTTACGGCGCTGATCGTCAGCGGGGAATTGCCGTTGTTATTCAGATATATTGCGATTTTACCTGAATAATTGATAGCGTCAGGTTTCCAGATGCCAAGCAGATTCTCGACTTCCGCTCCAAAAGATACGCCGGTTACCGTCAGAAAGAAAAGTACCGCCGATAATGCAATTATTTTTCGCATGACCACAACTCCTTATTTAAGTTTGCAAGTTTCCTGTTTTTGCGTATTTTTCAGATTTCTAAGAATGCCGACCGTATTATCCCCGCTGTTGACGACCGCCAGGTCAGGGACTCCGTCATCATTGAAATCCGCCACCTTAACATCGCAGACTTTTTTACCTGAATAGTAGCAACTCCAAGGGGAAAAACCGGTATTGCCATTATTGATGAAAACCACTGCGCCGGGCAAACTTTTACCCGTAAATATAAGTTCCGGAAATTTGTCGGCATTCAGATCGCGACAAACCAGGCTGTCCGTCTGATCCGGAATCGTCAGAAGCTGCCCGGTTTTAAATACCGGATACCCCTGGTTGAAAAATACTAACGCTCCTTCTGAATTTATTACTGCTATATCGTCCCGGCCGTCGTCGTTTAAATCCGCCGCCGCCACCGCCAGCGGGCCTTTTCCCGCCGGAATCACTTCAGCAGACTTAAAATCTCCTTTGCCGTTCCCGGCGAAAAGCGACACCGTATCGCCGCCCCAGTCTGCGGTAATAAGGTCAATATTACCATCCGCATTAAAATCCCCCGCGTCAAGCGCAACCGGTTTGTCACCGGTCGTCAGGGAACCGGAAAATTTCAGGGCGCCTTTCCCACTGTTAAGCAAAATATGGACTTTACCGTCCCGGCGGGAGATTACCGCTATATCCGGCGCGCCGTCGTTATTCAGATCGGCAACCCTAATAGCTGCCGGCGCGTCCCCCGCCGGACAGGTGACAGCCAAACGGAAATTCTGATTTTTTTTGTTGAGGAAAACCATCAGATCGCGGCTGCGCTGATTCAGGATTATCAGGTCATTCATGCCGTCCTGATCCATATCGGCAATTGCCGCCGCTACCGGTTTTTTCCCGGCCGGAAGAACTTTATGCTCGGCCAATGAACCGCCGCGATTCAGCAGCAGCGTAATTTTGTCGTCGCGGCCGTTTACCAGCGCCAGATCGGGAATTCGGTCGCCGTTCAGATCCCCTGCCGCAATCGCCGTCGGTTTTTGGGCAGCCGGATAAATACTGTTCGGCAAAAGGAAATTGCCTTTCCCGTCATTTATACAGACAAATACCAGGCATTGCGTCCTGTCCATAATCGCAACGTCCGGATATCCGTCCCCATTCAGATCGCCGGCGCAGACCAGATACGGGACAGCGGCGGAGCCGATGACTTGCGGTTTACCGAACCCGCCTCTTCCGTCATTATAAAATATTCTGAAACCGCTGTTTCCTTCGCCGGCAGTAAGCAGATCAAAATGGCCATCAAGATTGAGATCGGCCGCAGTTGCGGATACGAGCTTCCCGGGCCCTGCCGGGATCGCTTTTTCAAACTTGAAGTCTTTCTTGCCGCGGTTGGCAATTAAAAGCAGGTTATTACTTTTTGAATCAACCGCGACAAGTTCATGGAGGCCGTCGTTATTGAAATCTGCCGCCGTCAGATATTCAACCCCGTAATTGTTCGGCATTTCCACAGGCCTGATTGCATAAGCGCCTTTACCGTCGCTCAGCAGCAGTTCTATTTCGCGTTTAGTACCGGGCCAAGCCAAATCCATATACCCGTCGTTATTTAAATCCACAGCGGTCAAACGCTTACGGGAAGCGGGACCGCCGTCGATAATTTTCTTTAATTTGAAATCGTTTTCCCCTTGGTTCAACAGAAAATAAACCCGGTATTTATCATGGCACATCACGGCCAGATCCGGACGTTTATCGCCGTTGAAATCGCCAACCGCCAACGAATGAGGACGGTCCGGCAATTCGTATTTTTTCAGGAGAGTAAAATTCCCGTTCCGGTCATTTGTGAAAAAATAAAGCGATCTTCCATCCTTGTTGGCAACCGCCAGGTCCGGACAGCCGTCGCCGTTAATGTCAATTGCAGCAGCGCTTTCCGGGAAGGCTCCCACCGGATAAGTTTTCGGAGGCAGGTAAACCCCTGAACCATTATTCATATAAACCGATATACTGTTGGCATATTTATTGACTACAACCAAATCCGGACGTTTATCACGATTGAAATCCGCCTGGATAAAGTCCCACGGCCCAACTTCAACCGGAAGTACCTGCTGCGCGAACAGCGGCGTTTCCGAAACCTGCCCGCCGACAATTGCTGAAAATGCCGGAAATACGGCCAGCGGCATTAAGATTACTTTTAAGACCAATAATTTTCTCATTGTAATTTTCCTTTATTGTTATTTCCTTTCCGTCAGAGAATTTATTGAGTTTTCCACCGCAACGATCAGCTTTTCAGCGCTATCGGGGGCTACTTTACTTGTAACTGTTTCATATCCTCCTTCGTCATAAGCCGCTTTGACCGGAATATAACCGATGTCATAATCATTGGCGTAAGTGGCGACCAGCGTATGGGGAAACGGGGAACGTTTTTTTATTTCCAGACCGATCTCGACAAATACCTCTCCCGGTAAAAACGCCAGCATTATATCTCCCAGTCTCAACACCTGTATTTCCGTGATTATCTTATCCCGTTCCGCCGCTTCAAGCGCGACATCGTAATCATCCATGGCAAAAAGCATTTTCTCTTCCACGGCAGTTATTTCGGAAAAGGGGTTCCTGGCTTTTTCCATTTCCTCGATTTTTTCCCGAAGCCGGTTTACTGTTTCCAGGGCGTCAGCAGGATTCCGGCGTTCCTTGTAATCCAAAGCCGGTTTTTCGCCGGCCGCATCAATTTTAACTTCATCACCGCCGGAATAATCTGTAATACCGCTTAAAACCTGAATTCCGGCGCCCCCCAGGATCCGTCCCATCCGTTCCGCTTCACGGTAAGTCCTTTCCCTGGCAAACCGGTTCGGATTTATATTCCCGCAGGCTCCATTCAGAAACAGACAAACTCCTCCAAGGTTTTTCTCAATCAACTCAGTAGCAAATCCCGGATAATCCGCGGAAATAAAAAGCGCATTATACGCAACCGTAGGATGACATGCGTAGTTGATCACCGCGGCGATCATATTTCCGTTCTCATCATTAAACCGGACTATCCCAACCTTGTCATCAGTTATTCCCTGCGGATTTACTCCCAGAAAAACTTTTCCATCGGCCCCGACCTGGCGCCGGTTGCCGCCGATTCCCCGGATGCTGCCGTCTCCGTAACCGATTTGAGCAGGACGCATATTCCCTGCCGCCATATATGCCGCTCCGCATATCTGTTTTTCCAGAACGGCAAGCCACTGCCGGTCAGGTTTTCCCGAAATATCACGCCGCCGGTAATGTGCGTTGTGCGTCAGCGGCCCGCAATGGGTATGGCTGCACGCAATAGCAATGTTGCCTGCAGAAATCCCGGTTTCCGCCTCAATTTCCCGCCTGATATTAGCGACGTTTTCCGCCGGTAATCCCACCAGATCGCAGGCCATGATCATCACCCGTGTCCTGCCATCGGCAACCGCCAGCGCTCTGGCATACAAATCGTCATTGATTCCCTGACTGGGTTCGCGTCTGCTTCCGTAACCGCCCATTAAACATCCTACCGGCGGCGTTATCACAACTTTAGCAACTCCTGCTTGCATTTTTTCCGAATTCCTCCTGTTTTTACTGTTACGTGTCAGTTAGAAAAATCCACTATATTTTCATTAGATTTTGCCAACCACCAATAATATTTATTTAGAAAAGTTTATTAAGTAATCGTTTTTACTTCCGCCGGAATCTTCGCCACTGATGAGCGGATAATCAGTTCCGATTCTATAATAACTTCCTGAGGAAGTTCTTTTCTCCTGAGAATTACATCGAGAACTTTATTTATCAGCTTATCCATCGGGACATCAATGGTGGTTAGCGGGACATTATAATATGGTGAAGACGCCAGATTATCAAAACCGGCGACGGAAATATCCTCAGGAACCCTTATGCCTTCTTTTTGCAGTCTCTCTATCAACTTTGCCGCCAGGAAATCGCTGCTTAACATGACGGCGGTAATTTTTTCCCGTTTATATAACTGGATCAACTCATCCATAAAAGGCTCATCCGAAGACTGCATGCAAAAATCCGGAAGCGGCGGCCTGAGTGCATAATTAAACGGTAAGGAATACTTTTCACTGAATTTCTTCCAGGCTTTCAGACGTGGCACATTTGAAGTAAACGCAATTTTTCTATGCCCCATTTTGTAAAGATACTCGAAAGTTTTAAGATAGGCTTTTTCCCGGTTAATGCCGATAAAATAAGCATTTTTCCATTTCTTTTTTAGCGGAGCGGTAAAACAATAATCGACAAGAAACAATTTCACGCCATTCCGCAAATAAGGTTCCATGCTTTCCAGAAAAGCATCGTTATCAAACCAGCCGATGATTATTATAGTCCGGGTTCCATGTCCAAGCATTTCCCGAATACATGATAAAACGGAATCTCTTTGAAAATGCATGACGCGGTAATTTATATCCTTATCAACTATCGCTTCGAGCAGATATCTTAATGCCTCATTGGATTTTCCGCTGCTGAACAAATTCACGAATATTCCAATCGTGGCTTTTTTCCCGCGGGCCAGAGAAATAGCTGTCTGGTCAGGAACAAAACCGGCCTTGGCGGCATATTCCAAAACGTTTTTGCTGGTTTCTTCAGATATTTTATACTGCCCGGCTTTTCCGGATAAACAGACGGAAACCGTAGTTCTGGATATCCCCAAATGCCGGGCAATGTCTTTCATCGTAATCATTATCTTAACAAGCCCTTTCTCAACGTTCTGCCCCGTCACTTGCATTACAGGTACTGCCGAAATATACAACTGATACGTGCCAGTTATTATTATACAGCATAATATCTTTATTGTCAATACCTTTTTTTACATTATCAGGAATTCTCTTCTTAAAAAATGATTAAAACAATCAATAATCGCATAAAAACCATTCATGTCTTTACTTTTGCGATTTAAAAAAAGATTTATGAGCTTGGACTGGTTATTTTCCAAGTCATGGCATTGATTATTTTAATCATTACTGAAAAAACCTTTTAAATAATTAAGGTTCAGTCGCTTATTTTATCAAACGCCGGTTTTTTATTGCAAGCTTTTCAGCTTGTTCTTATATTTCTTACGCCGTGTGCAAGTTTTTTTTCGACATTTTCGCCTCGAAGATGAAACGCAATGGAGATGGCGAGACTCTGTCGAGCCGCAAACGGTTAACGTATCTCGACTCGTGGGGACACTCGCCCTCCATGAAATGTGTAATGCGGCGGTATTCGAAAACAAGCCGTATCCCGGCAGGCACAATAAAAAAACTTGCACACGGCGTATTTCTTATAAAAAACTTGCTTTAAAAATATTTTCCCACGCTAAAAGCTACAGTCTCTTTTGTCCATATTCGTCGTTAGTTTCAGGTACGCATACAACTGTACGTGTCGGCTTTACTGCCTCAATCATGAAGCAAAATAGACTTTTTCAGTAACGATTATTTTATATTTTAAGGCCTGAAAAAAAATGGAGCCAGCTGTCGGAATCGAACCGACGACCTGCTGATTACAAGTCAACTGCTCTACCAACTGAGCTAAGCTGGCCGATTGTCGGAGTTTTAAATATGGAGTCCTTTCAGGAAAAATCA
>JAQUOK010000102.1 GCA_028717165.1 Victivallaceae bacterium
GGAGAAAGCAAAAACCGTTAACATCAGGAGTTTAAAATGGTAAAAAAAGACCGCAGTTGGCGAGAGCAAATGGGTCTGTTCCGCTACATGGTGATCGGACCGCTTTTACAGGCGGGTCGGGAATGTTCGCTAAAAAGTCAAATGAAGGCGCTGTCCGAGAAATACTGGGATCTTCCGGACGGAAGCGTCCGGCAATTCGCCTGGGGAACGATAGAAGAATGGCTTTATCTTTACCGGCGCGGCGGCCTGAGCGCGTTAGAACCTCGTAAAAGGCGCGATTCCGGTGCTTTCAGAAACCTTCCCGGAGCAATCCGTGATGAGATTGACGCTTTCCTTGAAAAGGCTCCGACTTTGAAAACCAGCACCATCATAAGCTTGTTGAAGCATCAGGGGAAGATCATCGGTAACCAGCCCAGTGAAAGCACAATTTACCGTTATGTCAAGCATAAACGGCCGTTGAAAGAAGCAAGTGAAATTAAAGACCGACGCGCGTTTGAAGCACCTTATCCGGGCAGCCTCATGCAAGTTGATATTTTATATGGTGTTTACTTGCAACAACGCGGCAAGGACGGGCGTTACCGCAAACGCCAAACCTACCTGGTAGCCATTCTTGATGATCATTCCCGGTTGTTGTGCCACGGACAGTTTTATTTTGAACAGAACGTACTGGCATATCTCGACTGCCTGAAGCAGGCGGTACAGAAGCGGGGAATCCCGGAAAGGCTTTACGCCGACAACGGTCAGGTTTTTCTTTCAACCCAGGTCAAGCGGATAGCGGCAAAAATGGGTACGACTGTGATTCACACGAAGCCCCGCGATGCCGCAGCAAAAGGAAAAATTGAGCGATTTTTTCGAACCTGTCGCAGCTCATTCTTTGACCGTTTCAAAGTTGACGGCATTCCCAAGTCACTTGAGGATCTGAACCGGCAATTTGCCGAATGGGTCGAAATGACTTACAACCGGGGCGAACACAGCGGAATCGGCACAAGCCCTTTGAAAAAATGGCTTGCGACCAGTTACAAGCTGAAGCTGCTTCCGCCGGAAGAGGCTGATGATATTTTCACCTTTGAAGACAGCAGGAAGGTAAAGAAAGACGGTACATTCTCGCTTGGCGGCAAGCTCTTTGAGACGCACAGCGCACTGGCAGGGAAAAAGATTGACATCAAATACGATCCGTTTTTCCCTGAGCGAGTTTACGTCAGATATGAAAAGCGAAATTTCGGCCGCGCCAATCTGCTCGACCGCAGCTTCAACTGCATAAATCCAAGAAGAAAGAATTTGAAAAACACAAAGGAAAATAAATCCCATGAATAATAATGAAAACAGCAGTATCATCAGAGAAAAACTATCCCGTTACGCGTTCAGGCGCATGCCGTTCACCGATGAAATAAGCGAAGCGTACCTGGATGAACACCGCAGGCAATCTTTAAATCTATTCAGGGAATTCCTGCAATTCAGGGGCTTCGCTCTCTTGTCGGGAGAACCCGGATGCGGCAAAAGTTATCTGCTCAATCACCTTTGCGGCAAGCTTCCCGGAAACACCCACAAAGTCATGTACATACCGTTTTCCCAGGTCGGCGATTCCGACATGCTAAAACTCATCTGTCACGAACTGGGGATCGAAAATGGAATGTCTCGCAGCAGGATGCTCAAGGTCATACAGAAATGCGTTGAGGATATGCAGCCGGTAAATCCGATTCTGGTACTCGACGAATGTCAGATCACCGCGCACAAGACGCTTGAAACTATTCGTCTGCTAGCCAACTTTCACTTTGAAGAAAAAAACTTCTTTTCCGTCATCATGGCCGGAACCGAGGATTTCGTTCAAATGCTAAGGCTCAGGATCAATACCGCTCTCATGCAGCGCATTACCCTTCATCGGGAGCTCAAAGCCCTTACCCGGGAAAAAACGCAAGGCTACATCGAACATCATTTTAACGCCGCTGGAGTTCAGCATGAAATTCTCTCCCCGCAGGCAATAGAAAGAGTTTTTACCGCGTCATCGGGTGTCCCCAGAGTAATCGATAACCTGGTGCGCATCGCACTAAGGGAAGCCGCCGAGGATAATCAAGACCGCGTTGAACTCGAACATGTGAGAAAAGGCATGATCAACTGCATGCCGACATTATTGGAGAATGAGATAAAATGAATATGGACTTCCTTAACGAAACAAAACTGCGCTTCATCGCCGTCAAACCCAAACGCTTTGTTATTAACGGTAAAGGCTATTCCGAGCTTGAAGCGTTCATCGAAGACACTATGCCCGTCAGAAAATTTTTCAACAGCAGAAAACTGCTCTGCTCCTCCGACGACGGTAAAATCGGAAAATCCGGAAAACACTGCGCTTTGTGCCGGGACAGGCACAAGTGCAGAAAAAGAATCCGTCTTATGCTTATGATTCAGAATATCGCCGAGGAAGCAGTCCCGGCGCTTCTGGAAATCAACCAACAGTCATTTGAAAATTTCAAAGCTTTCATTGATTCCGTGGAACCGGAAAAAATCAGCACTACACTTGTTCAACTGACTGTAGGGGAAGATGAAAAAAATGCCTTGATTGTATTGTTCGCCACTTTGTTTTAAAATGACAACTGGTAATAATTCTCTCATTATATCCCGGCGTTTGCCGGGATTTTTATTGCCGCAAAAGCGGTTTTACAGCCAATTTTAGTGCCTTGGTTTAATTTGACGGTAAATCCCCCGCTCAGTGTGAGAATCTCCTTGTGCGCGGGCTCTTTATTTCAGGGCGAATATGGCTGTTTCTGTCAAATTCACTTCGGACAACATGCTCTTTTTCATGGCTGTATTTTCCTCGCCTGGATTTAATCTGACAAAAAAGCGGAGGAAGAAAGGCAGCCCCGCAGGTAGGTGACAATTCATCACGTTATCCCCCGGCAATCACAGGGGAACAATGTGACAATCTCTCCCTGATATAACGTGAAAACTCACAATTAGGTAATGTTATCAAAACTTTATGGTTGATTTTTCTAATGTATATAAGACTTTTAAAAAATGGCATTGTGCCATGAATCTCAAGTTTTTAAATGGCTGCCCTGGAACAGCAACGAAGATTCTCCTATAACAAAAAATCATATAAAATTCATAAAACGGTATAAATTCTTTAATGAACATCATGGTTTTAAAAACAATATCTCCAGATTAAAATTATATTTCCTAATTCCTACGTCTTCGTTTTCTCGGCAGTTGTTTTGTATTGATCTTCTCGTCTTTCAGGTCAAGGTATTGCTTGGTGATTCCGGTGTATTTATGATCGAAATACCTGGTTAACTGATGGATTGACCAGGAGTCATTTATAAGATGATTATAGCCGAAAGTCTTGCGCAAAGTAACGGCGGAAACATCATCAGCTCCTTTAATCTTTGCTTTTCTGGCCGCGTCTTTGAATATATTCCCGATGGAGTACATATTAACCGGTTGAACCTTTTTCTTGAGATTGACCGCGTGACTTTGAAATACATAAACGTCTTCCGGATATTCTTCCCGAAGCTGGTTTAGAATTTTCAGGCTCTTATCACTGAAAAATATCTTGCGGGTTTCTCCCGCTAATTCGCAATCAAGTTCAAAATAAGGTTCGACTTTCTTTATTTCAGTGCCGATTTTCTGCTGCTTGACATCTGTCCATTTCAGGTTCAAAAGAAACAGCGGACTGACTCCAGTATCCAGGCCTACTACAAAAAAAGCGTACACCGGAAGCGGGGCTATCTCTTTCACCATTTTTTCCCAAAGTAACAAGTCTTTCATATTTTTTATCGGTCTTATAAATTTTTTCATGCTGAGCTCCAGTTTGTCTTGTTATTTTTTGCCTGAAATTGAAGAAATGTCTGATGATACTTGTGCAGTGATTGCCGTGATATTCCCGGTGTCGCATAAGCACACAGTAATTCTTCATCAGTTACCGGTGCCGGATGAGCTTCGCTAAAGTCTTTACGAGCCTTGGAACGCGCTGTCTGTTCACACAATCCGGAAGACAAGTATTTCCGGTAATATGAATCATATTCACACCCCCACTTGATACTTCGATTTGTATGGAGATCAACTCTTCGGCTATGCTGCTTTAAATGCATTCCAGCGTATTCCAAAGGTTTTCGAACATCTAAAAACTGTAATTCATTTGATTCGAGAAGTTTCATCCAACTCGCTGCAATACAATAAAGTTGTATTGCGGCTTGTTCATCAGAGTAATCCAGAAGCTTGAGAAGCCGGAGAGTCATCGCATGCACAATGCGTATCTTTTCGGAAAGTGCATCCGGCGCTTCAGGAAGCTGTTTTATTACTTCAAGGACTTTTTTTGCTTCTGCTTGCGAAAGCACTGTGTTATTCACAAGGAATAGCCGTGGATTCTCTCCTTTTCTGAGCAAATCTACAAAATTTTTAAGATAAGCGGCAATATCTTTCGGCAGATTCATTTCGTGCAAATAATATGATTCTACGATAAGCTGGACCTGATAAGTAATGAAATTGCGTCCGGCAGTAGTGAGCCTGATGAACAAAGAAATATCTTTCTCATCAGGGAAAATGCAAAATGCCTGCCGGTGATGCAATACAAGCGTTTGCTTCCGCGCAATATATAATAATTCAGACCAGTATCTTGCTTTTTTCATTGTATTCTTATTGTTTAAGTTAGATGTTATACAATATAGTATTTTTTATGATTATCAATTATTTTTTACTAAAAATAAATATTTTCATAGGAGAAACAATAAAAGATACAAAAACATAAGCACATTTATAGCTAGTTTGAGTGTCGTCTGCCGGCCTGAATAAAATCATTGAGGCTCTGCACCGTAATCCTTGAAGTCCGATGCCCGAGTTTGACCAGCTCCAACTCACCCTTATTAATATGGTCATAGACCGATTTAACCGTAACTTTAAGGATTTTTGCTGTTTCCTGCAAGGTCAGCAAAGCCGGAATCTCAATAGCCGGACGTATTTGCTGATTGATGTTATTAAGGTAGTTGAGTTCTTCGTCTGAAATAACGCCGCATTCGACCAGTGGAGCGGCGAATTTAACCAATGTTTTGACTGTTTCTTCTTTTAGCATAATGTTTCCTTTGTAATGATGTTAAGAATTTCATTATACTATGCAATACCATCTGTAACAAGGATATTTAAAGCCAAAGGTAGTCGACGAACATTACTTCAACACTTTTATATCGAACTGAACAGGAAAAACGTAAAATGCCGTTATTCTCTTAATTCTTTATAGAGTCAAGATAGGCTCTGTGGTAACGCCGCAAGGCGGCCATACTATGACCAGGCAGTACCTCGTAATCAAGAATTTCGTCCGGGGTCTTCGGTAAAGGATGCGCAGAAATAAAATCCCGCCGGGCATAAGTCTTTGCCGTTTTTTCCCGGAACTTTTGTTTCAGATACTTTTTCAAATATCCATCAAATTCCTTGCCCCAAAGAATACTTTTTGTATTCATCGACCGGTGACGTTTCCTGTGCAGCCGCAAATGCTTTAATGCACACGTTACAACAGGAGCTCCTGGGGTGTCTTCCGCCTGTTGAATGAATCTGTTGATTATCAATTCATGAAAACGAATCATTCCAGTAGTTTCAGGTAGTTTAGCGATTTCCAAAATCGTTTGAATCAGAGAATAAATCTCTCGAAGTTTTCCAGAAGTTGCTTGTTCGGGACTTGGAATTGCTTTAACAGCCGCAATCCTGGTAAAATTACAGAGGGCGAAAATATCATGAGAACATTTATGCGGTTCCAATTTTAGATGCTCGAAAACTTTCACTACAGTCCGCAATACCGCATTTTGATAGTTGCAAATCAGTTGCTCGTCATTGAAATTCAATACTTCGAGTCGATAGCGGTCAGCCAGACGGTAACAGACTGGAGCCAAGCGCTCCTGAAATGTAAGACCTTGTTGCTGATCGAGCTGAAATAGTTTTATCTCGTTAAAGTCAAGAATGCCTGTGGAAAGTTTCCGAATTTCCAATAATTTATCATATAGTTCATTCATTTATAGTTTTTCCTGTATTTAATTAAGGGATGAAACCTGCCTGCACTACATTAAAAATCAAAGGAAAAAACTATTTGTAGTGTGTTAATAACATTATTTTACCGCTTTTTCACATGTCAGTTGCAGATTTTCAGCAATTTCGGTAAATTGGAGCTCGCTGATTTTTCCTGTTTCAACAGTTTGTCAACTGTCAGATTCAGCTGAACAATCAATGAATCCGAAGCGGCATCAATCAATTCATGCAGACGTCTTCGCATCATGCCCTGCATACTGTTCTCGCATGCGGAATTTTCACCGGAAACAAGTCCGCGCATCATGGAAATACCTTTGATTCTCGCTTCCCGGTTGGCATGATTCTGATAATGTTTTGTCATATCAGCGGAAATATGGCCGACGATGCTCTGCACCACCGGCAGCGGCACGCCTTTGATCCCGGCATAATAACAGAAGCAATGCCGCAGACTGTGAAAATCTTTGACGCTTTGTTTGCGGCAATAACCCGGACGTTTTATTTTTGTGACAATTCCGAGAGATGATAAATATTGGATGATTTGTTTCGACAGGTTACGGGCTTCCTGTAAATATTGTTCCGCCGCTTCCGGAATAATATATTCCGAATATGGCGAGTCTGCTATACGTTTTGCCGCTTGCTCTGCCAGGCATTCCGCCAGTTCCATTTCGATTGGGATAATTACTTTAGCTCCGGTCTTGCGGGTAATGCGGATGATTTCCTCATGCAGGAAATCCTGTACCGTTGATTTACCGGCATGCCAATTACTGATCTCGGACCATTTCAAGGTTGCCACATCGCCTTCACGCAGCCCGGTGCAAATGCCAATGGTGAACATCGCTTTCATTAATGGCGGCGGATCGGCAAATATCAGGCGCAATTCTTCCTCGGTAAAAATCTCCCGCGGCGTTTCCTGTTTGGGCAGCGGCTTTATGTCTTTAAAGGGATTGTCATTGGGCGTATACCCCAAATCTTTTTCCAGACGGGAAAATACGCTCCTGCATGTAGTAAGGTGATGATTGATAGTTTTGTTGCTTAATGCGGCTGTTTTATTTTTAACAACTCGTCCGTTTTTGCAGAGATTGGCGATATAGGCTTCGGCGTGGAAATATTCTATTTCGTCAATTCTGGAAAGTTCGTAATTACTATGAATAAATTTTACGAAATCATTCCAATATGAGCGCAATCTTTCTGTCCATGTATGGGAGATGGGGCTGCCGATATTTTTTTCAAGAGCAAGTTCGATCGCGGACTCAAGGGTTATTATCGTTTTCGCTTTTAATTTTCGAAGGTCCGCTTTCTGTTCAAGATATTCTTCCCTGGTTTCGATCTCCTTAATGGTTTGCAGCGGTTCCAAATATTTTTTGGCGGCTTTTTCCGCTTCGCGCAGCTTGGTGATTTTATTACCGTCTTGAGTTTTCAGGGTAATACTTTTGCGTTTACCGTCCAGACGGTATTGCAGATAATAAACCCCGTTGGCTTTATAGACGCGTCCGGAACCATTGGCGCGGCGGGAATCTTTTGTTTGTGACATGTCGTTTCCTCTTTCGTATTTTTGTTTTTCGGCATCATAATTCCGATTGCCGAAAAACGAAAGAAAAAAACTTTTCATGATGAGGACAATAACACAAATATTCGCATTGCGAGATTTTTGGCGGTTTAACGCCTTGAATAAGCAGGATTTTAGTGATAAATTTTATTTGCCAATATTTGCCATTGATGTTTCAATACGATAAGAAACCATGCATATTTGAGCGTAACGCTGGCAAAAACCTGATCAAAGGCTTTTATTGGAAAGAAAACCGTAAAACTTTTACAAGCAAGCAGTTGCGATTGTATTAATAGGAGATACTGAGAGGACACTCGCCCTCCACGTTTTACATTATGCCGGAGTTTAAGGTTTCGGCTCGCGGGCGCAAGGCTGCGCCTCGCGCTACTTGGAAGTACGAAAATCAAAACCATCAGGGAGTTGATCGATGATTGAACTGGAAACTGCCGGCTTTCATGTTCTGGAAAGGATTTTTACCGGCGCAGGCGGCCGTTTTTATGTCCGCATGACCCATGGCAGCCTGGTGGTACATCTTCCGACCGGCAGATATTTGGCTTTTTACTGCCCGGAATTCAGCCTGTCGCAGCAAAGAGAAATATTCGCCAGTAAAATTCCGGAAATGATGGCGCAACGTGAATTCGCTGTTTGTGCAATTTTGCTTGCCGATATAAAAGCCAACGGTAGAGGGTGCACTGACAGAATGATGTAAAATACCATCATGCCCAGGTTTTTTAAACGATATTTTCCCCTAATGGACATACGTGTTAATTTAAGGTCGATTTGCAGGTTAATACGTTTATCCCTGGAAGGGATATTCAACTTAGCCCAGGGCAATGACGCAGATCGGAAGAGCA
>JAQUOK010000103.1 GCA_028717165.1 Victivallaceae bacterium
TAATCCGATCAAGGTAACGGATAAAGTTCCGGCACTTTCTCACTGGTGGGCTGATTTTCACGGGCAGAGCGAAGAAACTATAGGCACTAATTCCATTGACGATTATTTCAACTATGCCCGTTACTGCTCAAGGCTTGATATAGCTGCTCATCAGGGCAATGATTTTCAGGTTACGGATGAATTCTGGGATAAAATCAATCAAACCGGAAAGAAATATTATGAGCCGGGCGAATTCGTGACTTTTCCCGGTTATGAATGGAGCGGCAATACTCCGTTGGGCGGTGACCGGAATATCTACCATATGGAGGAGAGCGGGCCGATTTACCGCAGCAGCCATGATCTTTTGCCGGAAGAAGCCTCCAAATATGAACCGGCTACGACAGCGGACATCCTATTTAAAAAGCTTGACCCGGATAAATCGTTCGCGTTTGCGCATGTCGGCGGGCGTTATGCGAATGTCTCCATGCACACGGATGTTGAAGTCGCTATGGAAACGCATTCCGCCTGGGGAACTTTTGAATGGCTGGTTGATGATGCATTGAACCAGGGGTATCGCATAGGCATCTGTGCCAATTCCGACGGCCATAAAGGCCGGCCGGGCGCCAGCTATCCGGGGGCGAATAAGTTCGGTTCTTACGGAGGACTCACTTGCGTGCTGGCGGAAAAACTTGATCGTGACAGTATTTTTGCGGCAATGAAAGCCAGGCATTTTTATGCTACTACCGGCAACCGCCCGCTGGTAACGGTTGAAATCATCGCCCCGGACGGGAAAAAGGCGATAATGGGAGATATAATTAAGGCAAACTCAGCCGAATTAAAGGTAAAGCTCAACGGTACCGCTCCGCTGGATTATGTGGAAATCCATAACGGAACTGAAATAATCAAAACCATAAGGCCCGGGATGGAATCCGGCCCGGGCAATAAAATAAAGATAATCTGGTCGGGAGCGGAAGTAAAGGGACGTGACCGGATAAGTGTCTGGGACGGTTCTCTCAAGCTCAGGGGAAATAAACTGAAATCCTTCACTCCGGTCAATTTCTGGAACCCGGATTCGCAGCCGGAACAGCTTTCGCCGCATGAAATATCCTGGAAATCCATAACTACGGGCGGACTTGCCGGCTTAATACTGGAGTTGGAAGACGCCAATGCCGGAACTTTGCGGATAAAGACAAGGCAGCTCGATTGTGATATGGAAATAACCGCAATTTCGCCGGAACCTCTGATTTACGAAGCCGGGGGGCTGATGAAAAAAATTGAAATTTACCGGCTGCCGCGGAATGCGGTTTCGGAGTTTGCCTTCAGTTTTATGCTGGAAAAATTAAAGAACGGCGACAATCCGGTTTTCATAAAGGCGGTACAGCAGGACGGACACATTATGCGGCTGGTTATCCATCCAGTCAGATACCGGACAAAGTAATTGAAAAAGCGCATAGTTTGTTTATCGACGCGACGGCCTGTATTTACGCCGGAAACACTGCCGCGGCCGTGAAGGAACTTATTCAAATAACCCGAAGCTTCGGAGGAGCGCCCGATTGCTCAATTATCGGTTTTAACCTGAAAACTTCTCCAACCCAGGCGGCATTTTTGAATTCGGTAATGGCGCATGCGCGGGATTACGATGATACGCATGACCCTGCTGTACATCACGGTTGCGTGACGATTATTCCCGCAATGCTGGCAGTATGTGAGAAACTTCGTCGCGAAAATAAAAAATTCCGTATTTCCGGGCAGGAGTTTTTTGCCGCCCTGGCCGTCGGCCTGGATATTGCAGACAGAATGGGACTGGCGTTTATCCGTCATCTTCACACCGGCTGGCTTCCCACGACCTTATGGGGCGCCTTCGGTTGCGCCGCCGCCTGCGGCCGGCTTATGAATTTCAGTTCGGACGAAATGTTAAAGGCGTTCGGAGCCGCCTACAGCATGGTCCATGGAAACCGGCAGGCGCTTATCGACGGGGCTCTTACCAAGCGTATCCAGCCCGGGATAAGCGCAGAAGCCGGGGTAAAAAGCGTGTTTTGGGCGCGGGCCGGCATAAGCGGGGCGGAAAATATCATTGACGGCGATTACGGTATTCCCGCATTGTATACCGGAGGGAAGATCGACCGTGAATTTCTGACGGAAAAGCTTGGCGTCGAATTTGAAACTTTAAATATCAGCGTAAAACCGTACCCGTGCTGCAGATGTACCCACCCGGTAATTGACGCAGTCCGTTTACTGAAAACAGAACATTCTCTCTGCCTCGATGATATTCAAAGCGGAAAAATTTTTCTTCCTCCCAAGGGAATGGGGCAAATCGGCAAACCTTTCCAGATCCGCGGCAATCCGACGGTGGATGCCCAGTTCAGCGCTCAATATACGGCGGCGTTGGCTCTTGTCACGGACAAAATCCGTATTGATGATTTTTCAGCGCAATCGATACTGTCAAGAAAGGAAATTGCAATTGCCGCAGCCGAATTTGAAGTCGTGGAAAGTTTTAAGGATTTTCCCGGCCTTGTTCCGGTCAAAGTCATGCTTAAGCTTAAAACCGGGAAAAGGATAGGCAAACAATTGGAATATCCTCTCGGCAGCCCCATGAACCCAATGACTCAAGAACAAATTCAGTTAAAATTTCATGATTGCTTAAGTCACGCCGCCAGGCGTATCAGCCCGGAAATAAGAAACCGGATGCTGGAAACGCTTTATGCGCTAAAGAATAAAGATGATATCTTGCCGGTGATGGAAACCGTTTTTATGGTTCATTGAAAATTTTAACCTGTAAAAAACTGAATCAGGAGATGAAAAATGCACGGGAAGCAAAATAAATTTTTTGCCGGTTACAAGGCGGCGGATATTACTCCGCCACAGGGAGAATTTTGTTCATTTCGCCTCTCCCCCAATAAACGCAGCCTCGGAATTCATGACCCTCTTTATGTTCACGCCTTTTATTTGACTGATGAATCGAATTCTTTAATTATGATTTCAGTGGATACGGTGTCTCTGCCAGTTTCGATAGTTGAAAAAATAAAGACTGCCGTTACCCGAAAAACGCGCGCGCCTTTTCCGCGAATATTAATAGCTGCTACCCATACTCATAACGGCGCGGAATTGATGGGCGAGGAACCGTATCTGGATAATTCGGTACAAGTTGACCGCGTCATAAAAGCCTGCGTTGAAACGGCGAGTGCGGCAGTCAGGGAAAAGTTTGCCGCACGGATCGGCTGGGGACATGTTGAAGTGCCGGGAGTGGCTAAAAACCGTTTTCAGGCAAGAATAAACGGCGATGCGGGAAAAGTCGACAACCGTCTTGATTTTTTGAAAGTTGAAGACCGGAACGGAAACTATAAAGGAATAATCTGGCATTTTGCCGCACATCCCACAAGCTGCATGAAAGCGGCTTATATGACTTCAAGTGATTATTATGGCGTGACCAATAAGCTGGTCAGGGAAAAACTGGGAGGTTTCAGCGCCTTTTTCAACGGCGCCTGCGGAAATATAAACCCTGAACTGGGTAAACGCACGTTTGAACGTGCCGAATATTACGGCGGGAAACTTGCGGATAAATTGCCGGAGGCGGTTTCCGCAGTCAAAACACGCAGTCACGGCTGTTTGAATTCCAGCCAGGTTGAAATCGAGATACCTTTAAGCCTTAAACGTAAAAAACTGGTTCCGGCTGATGACCGTGATGAGATAATGAATTATTTTAAACAGATCGAATCCCGGAATATTCCCTTTACCGAACAGGCATATGACGAAATCTGGCCAACCTATCAACGCCTCCGCACCAGTTGGTGGAAACACCGGCTGCTTGAAGAATTCAGCAATATTGATTCCGAACGTATCTGTTTACAGGCACACCGTATTCTGGACAACCTTATTCTGACCGTTCCCGGCGAAATATTCGTAGAACTGCAATTTGACTTACAGAAAGCGTTCAAAAACAACCGCGTGATGATATTCGGTTATGCCAACGGTTATTCCGGTTATATCCCCGATGCAAAATCATACGAAACGGACAGTTATGAAACCAGTCCCGGCTATATGCACCGGGTCGGGCAGCATGCCGGTGAAATAATGATAGAAAAGGGCAGGAAACTGCTGCTTGATTTATGTTCGCAGCCGGATTATACTCTATACGGTTGAAATTTTAACTTTAATTGCGAAGATTTTGAGAATGGATTTGCATTCTGAGAGGCCGCCGATACCGAGGTATCAAAGGCGCTCGAAGATTGCGGAGCCGGCGCAAAAGATCGCAACCGCAATGCGGCGAGCGTCTTATGGCCGTATTTCCGGTATTGGAGATAATGAGAATATTACATAAGGACACGGCTGCCATCTCAAGCCGGGGCAGAAGAAAAACGTTTAAGCCTTTGACCTTGTTCAGGGCGGAAACCAGGGCCTGTGGCACGTTAATTTTCCAGAATAAGAAGTATGCTGAAGCAATAAACAGTTTTCTGGGCAAAGGAGGAACGTTGCTTTTTGATTTCGAGGATGACAACGATGATGCTCTTAACTCACATTTCGGAGTTCCGGAATGTAATTTTCATAAATTTACGAAGGCGGTAATAATTTCTGGTAAACGGCGCCAGCAGATGACTTGCAAAACTATAGTTCCGGTTCAATGAAAATGGTATGGGGGTTGGCGTTTTGTACCCTTTGCCCGCTGCCCATTCGACAACCTTTACGGTTTTGTCGTAATGCTTTACGGTGTAGTCGTTCCATAAATTCCACGGTTTCGGCTGGTAATTGAAATGAATATAAAAGGCTTCCGGATTTTTATCCAGTTTGAAGACAGGGGAAATTTTCGGCGCTCCTTTACAGAAACACAGAACCGAATTCAATACAGACTCATCCGTCTGGAAATAAGCGATACTGCGCTTATCAACAATCCCGACGTTATCCTCCGGCATGACTTTCGCAATCTGGTCGCGCCATTTTTCCAGTATGAAACGGTATTTGCGATGAACGGATATATAACACGCCGAAGAACAGGTATCGAAAGCCGGTTCCCGGTTTTCGCCGATGTCCCGGCGCCAGATATTGAGGACTTTGGCCGGAATAGGGCCGCGTTTCTCATCCTGGTCATAAAATTTAGCAAAGCCGGCGGCGTTTTCGGCGTATTCACGCTGCCGGACGTGAATATATTCCGGCTCCGGCGCGAGGTATTTGCTGCAATTGCCGTAGAAAAGCGCGTCGCAATCCACCCAGGTGATATATTCCGTATCCGCCAGGAGCATGGCTTCGGGTTTACAGTAGGTAAGATTGCGTTTGAAGGATTCGTCCCGCCGGACAATTTTAACACCGCCGAACTGCTCAAGGCATTCAATACTGTGAGGCGTATAATTATCAGCAAGGATCAAGACCGGTTCCGGCATTGAATTCATGCGCATTGAGGCAATAAGCAACCAGACGCCCCAGACATAATTATTGTCACCAGCCATGACTATGGTGTTATTGTCCATGTTGCCTCCTGCTCCCGGCCTATGGGGCATCAATTAAGAGACTCCGGCGAGTCAAGTTACAGGGAGGGCGGCTCGCCCTCCATTTATAACACCGCACCAATATTTCAGTTGGAGGGCGAGACTCTGTCGAGCCGTTAGCGTTCCTGCGGCCCGTGATGACACTCGCACTCCATGAAAAACGCCGCTTATTCTATTTCTTCGAGAGCGGCTTTGCGGCTCAGGCGGATTTTGCCTGAACGGTCTATATCGATGACTTTGACCGTGACATAATCGCCTTCGCTGCAGATGTCTTTTACGTCCCGAACCCGGTAATTCGCCATTTCGGAGATATGCAGCAGGCCTTCACATCCGGGAATGATCTCGACAAAAGCGCCGAAATCCTTGACCGTAACGACCCGGCCGCGATATACTTTGCCTACTTCCGCTTCGGCGGTACATCCCAGTACCCGGTTCTTGGCTTCTTCGAGTTTTTCATTATTGACGGCCATGATCTTTACGGTTCCGTCTTCCTCGACATCAATGCTCGCCCCGGTTTCATCGGTAATGGCGCGAATATTTTTACCGCCGGGCCCGATCAGGGCGCCGATCTTTTCAGGATTGATATTGATCACTGCCATGCCGGGAGCGTTTTTGCTGATTTCGCTGCGCGGTTCGGCAATGCATTCAGCCATTTTATCGAGAATTATCAGACGCGCGGAGAGGGTTCGCTCCATTGCCCTGCCAAGCAGTTCCAGGGAAATGCCGGGCAGTTTCAGATCCAGTTGGAACCCGGTAATGCCGCTGCGGGTACCGCAGACTTTAAAGTCCATGTCGCCGAAATGGTCTTCCGCACCGAGAATATCGGTAAGCAGCAGCGTTTTGCCGCTGTCGTCAGTTACCAGGCCGCAGGAAATCCCGGCCACCGGGGCGGTAATCGGTACTCCGGCATCCATCAACGACAAAGTGGCGCCGCAAACGCTGGCCATGGAAGTGGAGCCGTTGGAGCCCATTATTTCCGATACGCAGCGCACGACATACGGGAAATTTTTCGGAACCACCTTGGCAACTGAACGTTGGGCAAGGTCGCCGTGCCCGATTTCACGGCGTCCCGGGCCGGCGATTCTGCCGACTTCCCCGACGCTGTAATTCGGAAAATTATAATGCAGATAGAAACGCTCCTCCATTGCGTCTTCCGGGCCGCTTATCGCGTCACTGATCTGACTGCATTTATCGCTGCCCAGAGTAGTTATGACCAATGCCTGAGTTTCGCCGCGGCTGAACAGGGCGGAACCGTGAACGACCGGCAGCAAAGCGACTTCACAGGAAATTTCGCGCAGGTCTTCAATTCCGCGCCCGTCCGGCCGGTACTGTCGTTCAAGAATAGCGGTTCTGGTGGCTTTTTTGACCAGGATATCGAAACCTTTGCGGATTTCTATTTCCAATTGTTCTTTAGCCAGGTCAGCGAACTTGAGGGCTAAGGATTTTACGGCGCCATCTCTGATTTCATCGAGCGCCGTGAGGCGGTCGTTCTTGCCGGGGATAATGCAGGCTTCGGTAATGCGCGCGTTGAATTCGTCGGCCAGCGCCGTCATTATTTCTTCAGGAACGAGATGGAGAACGGGTTCCTTTTTTTCTTTTCCGGCCTTGGCGACGAGTTCATTCTGGGCCGCAATCTGGATTTTTACGATTTCATTGGCAAAAGCCATAGCGCCCTGAAGTTCGGCTTCGCTGCATTCATCGGCTTCGCCTTCAATCATGATAACCTTGTCCGCCAGTCCGGCATAGACCAGGTTGAGAGAACTTTTACTTCTTTCCTCATTGGTAGGATTAGCGATATATTCGCCGTCGATCATGCCGACCCGGCAGGCGCCTATCGGTCCCTGGAACGGCAAATCGGACAAAGCCAGCGCCGCGGAAGCGCCGAGCATACACAGGACATCGGCGTCATACTTGTCGTCACTGCTCAGAAGCAGCGCCTGTACCTGTACTTCATCGTAATAACCGTCCGGGAAAAGAGGACGAATGGGACGATCGGTTACCCGGCAGGTGAGGATTTCCTTGGTGCTGGGGCGCCCTTCCCTTTTGATGAAACCGCCCGGGAATTTACCGGCGGCGCTGTATTTTTCCCGGTAATCCACCTGGAGCGGGAAAAAATCAGAGTCGGCCCTGGCGGGCCCTGAACATGCGGTCGCCAGCAGTATTGTGTCGCCCATTCTTACGACACAGGAACCGTTAGCGAGTTTAGCGATTTTACCACTGGATATTTCCATGGTTTTGTTGTCGGCAATATTGAAGATTACTTTTTCTTCCGCCATAATTATTTTCCTTATTTTTATGTGACGCTTTTGTTCATGCGGTTTATGCGTCACCTCAGCCAAAATAGAATAAACCGCAGGGGCGGAATAATTTTTCCGCATAGTACAATATATATTGCGAAGTTTGACGGCAGCAGTTATTTTCGGTCATTGCGGAATCGCGGTATCAGCCCCCGGACAAAAGCACCCGGAACCTGATAGCGTCCGAATTCCACAAAGGTCTATGACAACAATAAAACCGTCAGCTTTCGCCGATCGGCAGTTAATATAGCGCGGTTTCCTCCAAAGGCAAGCCGGATTGCGAAAAAGTAGTTTGCGCTTTCCAAACGCAATCAACAAAATGGAATGCTGTTTGGCTCGGAGATCGCAAGCTGTCTGTAAAAAATCCCGGCAACAGTAAACTGCGGCCGGGATTGGTTTGCCAGTAAAATTACTAACGCGCGTAATATTCGATAACGCTCATAATAGAGACGTTTACCGGAATTTCCTCTATGTCAGGAACACGGGTCAGAGTAACTTTCAGCGCATCGGGGTCCACTTCCAGATAACCCGGAACAGTGGCGTTGCCGTTCTTCGCCGTTTCGGCGATCGCCGGGCTTTTTTCGGCGTTGATCGAAATTAC
>JAQUOK010000104.1 GCA_028717165.1 Victivallaceae bacterium
CATTTTTACCCGCCTTCCCAAAAACTCTTTATGATTTAATGCCGCGGTTCGGCAAGGGCGGAGCCTGCCCAAATTTTAAAACGAACGAATGCCGGGTATTTTCAGGATATTCATTCGGAACCGCTGATAGGAAAATCTCAACCCGCATATTTTTTTCTTTTTCATTAGTGTTTTCTGAAATTCGCTGTATAGTAATAAAAGTTATACTGATTTTTTATTAAAACGATATTCGAGCTGACAGGAAATGAACACTGTTAATGACAAGACCCATGGAGGAAAAACTCTGCGCCTGCCCCGGCTGCAGGGGGACTTACTCCTGTCTCTGTAAAGTTCTTCTTGTATCTTCTTTTAGTATAACGTATTTTCCTTATTTTCAGAAACGGAGTAAAATATCATGAAATATCCTAAATATGTATATCCTGAACCTGTACGTATAAAAAACCGGCGATGGCCGGACAAAAAAATAGAAAAGGCTCCCATCTGGGCTTCCGTCGACCTGCGCGACGGCAATCAGGCCCTGCCGATCCCGATGGCCCCGGAAACCAAGCTCAATTATTTCAGGATGCTCGTTAAAATAGGCTTTAAGGAAATCGAAGTCGGTTTTCCGTCCGCTTCACAGGATGATTTTGATTTCGTGCGTACCCTGATCGAAAAAAATTATATTCCGGATGATGTCCGCATTGCGGTACTGACCCAGGCGCGCCAGCACCTGATCACCCGCACAGCCGAATCCCTGAAAGGAGTCCGTCAGGCCCTGCTGCATTGCTATGTTCCGACTTCCGACCTCCACGGCCGTTTCGTTTTCGGCCGGAACCGCGAAGAAGTAAAGCAAATGACGGTGGACGGTACCCGCATGGTTAAGGAAGCGGTTAAAGCCGCCGGTTTGGAAGGGCGCATCGCCTACGAATTTTCTCCCGAAGAATTCACGGATACCGACATTGATTTCGCGATAGAAGTCTGCACCGCGGTCAAAGAAACCTGGGGCCCGGCGGCAAAACATGATTTTATCCTTAATCTGCCGGCGACGGTCGAGCGCCGTCCTCCGTATCAATACGCCGATATGATCGAATATTTCTGCGGCAACTTTCCCTATATTGCAGAAAGCACGATCAGCATTCACGCCCACAATGACCAGGGCTGTGCGGTCGCGGCCAGCGAAATGGCCCTGCTTGCCGGGGCGGAACGGGTTGAAGGTACGATATTCGGGCACGGCGAGCGTACCGGGAATCTGGACATATCCGTACTTGCCTTGAATTTCCTGTCCCGCGGCATAGATCCAGGGCTGGATTTTTCCAATATGCCGGAAATCGTCAAATGCGTGGAAGAAGCTTCCGGGCTGGACGTTC
This sequence comes from Victivallaceae bacterium, assembly GCA_028717165.1. Classification (GTDB taxonomy): domain Bacteria; phylum Verrucomicrobiota; class Lentisphaeria; order Victivallales; family Victivallaceae; genus JAHOYW01. The sequence continues at coordinate 1,347 of JAQUOK010000104.1, forward strand.
ACGCCCGGCACCCCTATGCCGGACAACTGGTATTCACCGCGTTTTCGGGTTCGCATCAGGATGCGATCCGCAAAGGCATCGATCGCCGGGCTAAAAGTTCCGAGTTCTTTAAACAGGGCTGGAAAGTTCCTTACCTGCACATCGACCCGGCCGACCTGGGCCGCGTTTATGAAAAACTTATCCGCATCAACAGTCAGTCAGGAAAAGGCGGGATCGCTTTTGTGCTGGAAAAGGAATTCGGAATTTACCCGCCGAAACAGATGCATCCGGAAATCGGTGCGGAAGTTCAGCATTATTTGGACGCAAAAGGCGGCGAGATCGATTCCGCCCAACTGCTTGAAATATTCAACTCCCGCTTTGTGAATATCGCCGGCAAATATGTGATGACCAAGTACTCCCGCGTTATCCTTGAGGACGAGTCCATTGAAGTCAAAGCCGACATCTCCATTGACGGCCGCTGCTTTACGGTCAAGGGACGCGGGAACGGCCCGATTTCGGCAATCGTTCATGCCTTGCAGTGCTGTCCGGAAATACCGGATTTCCAGCTTGACGATTTTTCCGAAAGAACTCTCGGACACGATGCCGACGCAACCGCGATAGCTTTTGTGGGGATCAGGCCGAAAGATTCCGGGAACCTGATTTACGGAGCCGGTGAACATTCAAACATTGACCGGGCGGCAATAGCTGCGCTGTTCAGCGCCCTGAACCGCTTTGCGGCCAAATAAGGAGTAATGACCTGATGAAAAAATATGCTTCTATCGTAGTAATTTTGATTATTGTCGTTCTGGCGCATATTTTCTTTCTCAGACCTCTCATTTCCCAGCGGCCGGAAGCAAAACCGGAAGCTCGCGAACCGCAGGCGGAAAAAGTTCCTGAAATTTCCCCGCCGACTTATAAAACCGCCTCAAAAAACCCGCGTTTCGGTAAGCTTTTCGATTACCGGAAAGCGGTTTGGGGCGATAAACTTCCGGTCGCGAACTGTAAAATGGTAAAAACCGGCATACTGGCAGACCTCGATACTCACAAGGTGCTGTGGGCTAAAAACCCCCGAACCGAAGTTCCGATCGCGTCCATGACGAAAATGATGACCCTTCTGCTGGCTTTCGAAGCAATGGACGAACGCCCCGGCCTGGATCTGGACACCCCGGTTAAAGTTACGCGGGCGGCCTACAGGATTGGAGGGTCCCAGGTTTACCTGGATCCCAAGGAAACGCACCCTTTCGGGGAACTGCTCAAATCCATGGCGGTCAAAAGCGCCAATGACTCCGCCTATCTGGTCGGGGAATATGTCGGCAACGGCAGTATGGAGCTTTTCGTAAGCCGTATGAACAAGCGTGCCTATGAGTTAAAAATGGCGAGTACAAATTTCGTGAATGTCCACGGTTTGACCATCGACAAAAAAAGTTCGACCAGTTGCCCCGAAGGGTTGACGATACTGGCGGAAAATCTCTTGCAGTATCCCATCCTGATAGAATGGACTTCCACCAGGGAAGGCTATTTCCGTCCGGAAGGCGACAAAAACCGGCAGTTTATGACCAACACCAACAAGCTGCTTGGGAAGTGCACCGGGGTTGACGGCATAAAGACCGGTTATACCAAAGACGCCGGTTTCTGTATTACCGCCAGTTGTCTGCGCGGCGGCAAAAGGCTGGTCGCGGTGGTAACCGGATTCAAGAGCGCCAAACTCCGGAACGATTTTGTCGCCAAGCTTCTTGCCTGGGGATACCAGAAAGCTTTCGAGCCGGAAACAAAATCCGCCGGAACTAAACCGCAGATTCCCGCCCCGAAATAATTCTGTCGGTTTATCTGATTAAGACTCATGCGAAATACAAATTCCGCAATAAAATTATTGATTGCAAGACCAGTTGCTTGTGCTGGGAAAACGTAAACTGCTTTGCATTTGTCCGATTACTTTTCCGCTTAGTATTGATTTTTCGTTCCAGACAAAGTATATTATTATTTGCGGTATTTGCGTCTAACGGAAAAAGAGGAGGGATCATGACAATTCAAACATTGACGGCGTTTTTCATGTGGTGCACGATCATTAACGCGGCGCTGCTGGTAATTTCTTCATTAATCGTTCTTTTAATGGCTGACTGGATTTACAATTTTCACAGCAGGCTGTTCGCAATTCCCCGGGAAGCATTCGATATTATTATTTATTCGTTTCTGGGATTTTTCAAAATAATGATTTTTATTTTCAATCTCGTACCCTGGATCGCCCTGTCGATAATCGGAAGTTGACAATAACGCAATAATTCGAAGGAAACCCAAATGATCGTAAACCCGCAGGAATACATGACCGGCATACCCGCAATAGATAACCAGCATGCGCATTATGTCGAACTGCTTAACGAATTCGTTGTCGGGAGCCGGACGGGTAACGTAAGCCGGAATGAATTCAATGAAGGCGTCAATAAAGTTGTCGCCTATGCCCTCGATCATTTCGACTCGGAAGAATTCCTTATGCGTTCCATCGATTACCCGTTATATGAAGAGCATCTGCTCAAGCATAATATCTTCCGGGAAAAAATGGACGGCCTGCTGGCGGAAACGGATTCCGTCGAAATTAACATCGGCGACTATATGAACGAACTTTCAAAATGGCTCATTGAATGGTTCAAAATCCAGATAATGGATGATGACGTCAAACTGGCCGAATATATCAGGGGAAACAATATCACCTGTTGATAAGCTCAAACGCATAAATATTTATAACATAAACATTGTGCATCCAAACTTAAATCGAAGTTAGTGATGCTGCAGAAAAATAGGTTTGACCGCTTAGACGGAAATTAGAAGAGGAGTAAGTTTATGAGAGGATACCGGAAATTGCGGACGGCGCTGCTTCTGGCAGTTGTTGCGGCGGCGGTTTCAATTCAAAAAGTAAACGCCCATTGCCAGGTTCCCTGCGGAATATATGATGACCATGCGCGGGTTGCAGCCATGCTGGAAGACGCCGCGACGGCGGAAAAGGCCGTTAAGGAGATTGCCGGACTTGCGGGCAAAACCGACGCGCAATCCGGGAACCAGTTGATACGCTGGGTGATGAACAAGGAGAAATACGCCCAGAGCATCATTTCCACAATCAGCGACTATTTTCTGACCCAGCGGGTAAAGCCGTCTCAGAAAGATTACCTCGAACGCCTGGTAAAGCACCATGCGGTAATTATCGCGGCAATGAAGGTCAAGCAGAACGTCGATCTCAAATATGTGGAAGATCTGAAAAAATGTATTGAGGCTCTGGCAGGGTATTATCCTGAACACGAGCACGAACATCGGCATTAACTTGATTCAAAGAGGAGGAATTTATGTTAAACGTCAAACTGGATGAAAAAAACGGTATTGTCATGGTTGAACCCCTGGGGAGTTTGTCCAAGGACGATTTCAAGGCGGCCGCCGCCATAATCGATCCGTATATTGAAAAAACGGGACATTTGAACAGCGTTCTGGTCCATGCGAAATCCTTCCCCGGATGGGATTCATTCAACGCTTTGGTGAAACATCTGGAGTTTGTCAAGGAACACCACAAGAAAGTAAGCAAGGTAGCTTTCGTTACGGATTCGCCGATCGGCTGTTTCGCGGAACATGTTGCCGGTCATTTTCTCAAGGCGGCAGTCAGGCATTTCCCGTTTAAAGATCTGGAAGAAGCAAAGAACTGGATTGCAAACGCTCAAAACCGTTGACACGGGTATCGTTCAGGCGTCCGCTTTCTGTTTCGTAATTTTTTGTATCCTGCGCAGCATGGATTCATAATGTGAGCCTTTCCAGAATAATTTGCCGCAATTTTGGCAGCGGTAAAATTCATGGTAATATTTTTTTGTAAGCGGTTCAAGCAATTCAATAATTTCCGCTTTTTCGACCGCCTCAAGCCGACCGTTACAGGAAATGCAGCGGTTAAACGGGGATATCTGCGAATAAAGATCGAAGCGACAAAGAATTTCCTCTGCCTGTTCTTCCGGAATCTGCGAACGCACCCAGTAACCGCGGGTCACCTTGCCTATCTTCAATAAACCGCTGTCGCGGGTCAGGATTATGCGTTTTTCGGCAACGGCAATATCGGCTATTTCCGGATCATCGTAATCATTGCGGTATAAACAGTCGAAGCCGAGCATTCGCAGGCGCCGGGCCAGTGCGCCCAGATTGACGTCGAGGATAAAGCGTGAACGGCGCAGCGGTTTGGGCCGCAAATGGACAAGCGGACTTATATCGAGGCTTTCGAAAACGGGGTAGACCGCCACCCGTTCGCCGCCGCTGAGCCGGTATGAAAAATCGACGGACCTGCCGTTGACGATGATCAGATCAGCCTCGACATGAGGAACGCCGACAGCTTCAATAGCATCCTTCACGGAACATGCGCCTTCATATTTGTGCAGAAAACTGCACTTTTTCCGCGCTGTCGGCAGGAAATCGTTCAGCTCTTCATAAAACCGGAATTCCGTATATTTGACGCTCATAAAATCAATTCCCGGTTACCGCCGGGATCATTCCCGTGTTTTAAGGACTATTTCCGTATCGGAATCTATTCCTGAAACCACCCTCAGTTTACCGGGTTCCGGCTCGGTAACCGTCCTTACCGGAACTTTGGAAACCGCGCCGTCTTTTATCACCGTCAGGTATTCGAGCTGTCCGATGCGGGTAAGGGCGGACTCGGGGACAATATAGGCTTTTTCGGTTCCCAACTGCAGTTCAAGCGTTCCGAACATGCCCGGCATCAGGCCTTTAGTGTCTCCCAGGATGCACATTTTTATCAGGAACGTGCGGCTGCCGGGATCCACCGCCGGAACAATTTCCTTGACTTCCCCGGTCAATGAGCGTTTCAAAGATTCCACATGAAATTTGATTTTGTCGTGAATTTTTACCGCGCTTACCAGGGATTCCCGCAGCGGCACATACAGCATGAGACGGGTCGGATCAAATACTTTCAGGATGATATTGCCGGGACTGGCAAGGTCGCCGGGGTCATCCAGACGGTCGGAGATAACACCGTCCATCGGGCTCTGGATAGTCGCGTAGGATAAATTAGCCTTGGTCTGGAGCAGCGCCTGCCGGGCCGCTTTTTCGCGGGCGCGCGCAGTCTGGAGAATTTCCTCCGCCTCTTCAAACGTTTTGCGGGGAATGACGTTTCTTTCCAGCAGCAGTTTCTGGCGGCGGTAATTACGCTCCGCCTGCAGAAGGGCGGCTTCGGTAACGTTAAGCTGTTCCGCCGTCTGCTGTTCCGCCGCTTTCAGGTCGCCGCTGTCGAGTTCGACCAGGGTTTCGCCTTTTTTCACGGAATCGCCGCTGCGGCGGGTTATATTGATGATCCGCGCAGTGATCCGGGGAGACAATTCTATTTCGTCCCGGCTCCTGACCGTCCCCACCGTCCGGTATATTACCGGCGCTTCCGTCCGGGTCAGTTTGAAAAGTTTATGCTCCTTTTTCACTTCCGGCAGAGTTTTTTCTCCCGGAGTTATCATCCCGGAACGAAAAGTTCCCGTCTGGTATAATATGGCGGCCAGGATCATCAGGGCAGCGATTATACCGGCCGCAATCTTCAGTATTTTCTTCATAGCGTAAATCTCCTTGTCGATATTTTTTATTTATTAACGGCTTGATCTCATTTGCGCTTTGTTCCCTTTTTTTAGTGGGTCCTTAGCCCCGCCCCCTTTGCGCCGGACATTTCCCGGTATAACGCGAGCGAGTAAAAAATCTTCGTTCCCGCCCTTCGGACACTGAACGCGATTTGAAAATTATTCCGGACTTTAAACAGTTCGATCACATTCTCCCGGTTTCCTGCATATGCTTATATATTCATATTCGTCATAGTACACAGCATCTTTGTAATAATCCCGGAAATTCCATTTGAAAGCATGCAGAATGACCTCAAAATTAGTGTTTTCGAAATCTTTTCTGGTAAAAATGGAACTATACGGATCATCTTGGGAAATAAAATATCCGCCCGGCCTGAGAAGTTTGTTAATGCTCTCAAGAGCTCTGAGCTTGATCGGTTCACAATCCGGCGTAAATACCAGTTTGGATATAACGGCATCAAATTGCATTTTTCTCAGAACTTCAGGAGGGTCTTCAATCTGCCCGTGCAGCAGCTTAAGTCCCTTGACATTAGTAACCGCATCTTTGTTTTTGTCCAGTCCGACTGCGTTGGCCCCATGAAATAACAGAGCCCGGACAAAATAACCACTGTCGCATCCGACTTCCAGAATATCTTTTTCAGTTAAACCCAATTTCATAAGCACGGCAAGTATTGTGGAATAATAGCATTCTGTAGGCTCTGGATTTGTCCACCACGGCCCGTCAGTCGCGGGACCGCCGCAAATTGCAAACTTCCTTATCGATTCGGGCATTTGGCGCAGAATCCGCAAAGCATTCCGGACCTCCGCCTCATTCAGTCCGCATTTTGCGGCTGTCTTTTCAGAATTTGTTTTTGTCATATCGTAATTGTCCTTTAATTTTTTTACTCAAAAATCCTGTCATGAAAACGCATTGAATAATTTTAAACTGGAAATACTAATCCCGTTGCCGACGATTGTCATCTTCAATTTATCCAGCGTTAATAATTCGGCTGCAAGCGTGCACTCCTGACTTTATGTTCAAATGCCATAAGCCGATCAGTAGCAATAACATTCAGATTATTCAGCCATTTCAAGATATCAACAGTCAATGATGGAAATACATTTATGCCCCGTTTATCTCTAAAATCATGGTTGACCGGATACTCTTTGTAGGTGAGATTAGCCTTTGGAAATTTATTGAAATCTTCGGCAACAGCTCTGGCACTTTCTACCGGTAAGGTCTCATCATTGACTCCATGGGCCATGAATATGGGAATGTTCAACCGTCTTAAATAATTTATCGGCGGATCCCAAAGATATGAACTCCACCAACAATACGGCATTCCATCCCATTTTTCCGTACTTTGAGGATGTTCGCAGATTTTTCTCAAAACCTCGTCCCGTACCCTGAGTTCTTCTGCGCCGGGACGAGTC